>JBNKDZ010000674.1:0-2984 GCA_050288525.1 Cyclobacteriaceae bacterium | reverse complement strand
CAATTTCTTGAAATACAAAGGATTCATTCACACCGTCTGGAATTAATTAACAAGAAATGAAATTTGAGGTGAAATAATTTTTTCATTGTGGTCTATTTGCCTTAACTTTGCCGGAATTTTGAGCAAGAGCGTTTAAATATTTCCAGTCTTACATAAAATTATGCCTAAAGATCCCAATATAAAGTCAGTATTAATAATAGGAAGCGGCCCGATTATTATAGGGCAGGCCTGTGAGTTTGATTATTCCGGTTCACAAGCTTCACGGTCACTACGTGATGAAGGAATTGAAGTGACACTGATCAATTCAAACCCGGCAACGATCATGACCGATGAGGTGACTGCCGACAACGTGTACCTGAAACCTCTGACCAAGCAATCAATCGTTGAAATACTAAAAAAGCATAAAATCGATGCCGTACTGCCAACTATGGGCGGTCAGACTGCGCTGAACCTGGCTATTGAATGCCAGAACGCGGGCATCTGGGATACTTTTGGAGTAAAGATCATTGGTGTGGATATCGATGCCATCGAAACCACTGAAGACCGCGAAAAATTCCGCCTGAAAATGGAGGAGATCGGGGTAAATGTATGTAAAGGTAAAACAGCCACATCATTCCTGCAGGGTAAAGAAATAGCCCAGGAAATCGGATTTCCCCTGGTTATACGACCATCATTTACACTGGGCGGTTCAGGAGGAGGTTTTGTGAATACCCCAGATGAATTTGAAAAAGCACTTGATAATGGTCTTCATACCTCTCCGATCCATGAGGTGTTGATCGAACAAAGTATCTTGGGCTGGAAAGAATATGAGCTGGAATTGCTGAGGGATAACAAAGGCAACGTCATCATCATCTGCTCGATCGAAAACTTCGACCCGATGGGGATACATACCGGTGATTCGATCACCGTAGCTCCGGCCATGACGCTCCCGGACACTATTTATCAGCAAATGCGTGATCTTGCAATTCGCATGATGGACGGGATCGGTAAATTTGCCGGTGGATGTAATGTCCAGTTTGCCGTAGACCCTGAAAAAGACACCATTATCGGTATCGAGATCAACCCGAGGGTGTCGCGCTCTTCGGCGCTGGCCTCCAAAGCTACCGGATATCCTATTGCAAAAGTGGCGGCCAAGCTGGCTATTGGGTATAACCTCGATGAGTTGCAGAACCAGGTTACTCAAACAACCCCTGCATACTTCGAACCGGCACTTGACTATGTAATCGTGAAGATCCCAAGATGGAACTTCGATAAATTTAAAGGTTCAGACAGAAGACTGGGTCTGCAGATGAAGTCTGTAGGAGAGGCGATGGGTATCGGAAGAAACTTCCAGGAAGCACTGCAAAAGGCATGTCAATCGTTAGAGATCAAACGAAACGGCCTGGGTGCTGACGCCAAAGAACTTCGTGACCGGGATCAGATACTGAAAAGCCTGGCCAGCCCGAGCTGGAACAGGTTGTTCCATATTTACGATGCTTTTAAACTGGGTATCCCGTTCAAAACAATACAACAATATACCAAGATCGATAAATGGTTCCTTGCACAGATCGAAGAAATGATCTGGCTGGAACGGGAAATAGAAAAATATTCTCTGGAGAATTTTCCGAAAGACCTGATGCTGGAGGCGAAGAAAAAAGGATATGCCGACAGACAAATCGCGCATCTTCTCGGATGTTATGAAAGTCAGGTTCATAAACTGAGGATGGACATGAACATCAACAGGGTATATAAACTTGTTGATACCTGTGCCGCCGAATTTGAAGCCAAAACCCCTTATTACTATTCAACATTTGCTGACGAAAACGAGTCGGTTTCTTCAGATAAGAAAAAAGTGATAATCCTCGGTAGTGGTCCAAACCGCATTGGCCAGGGTATTGAGTTTGACTACTGTTGTGTGCATGGTGTGCTGGCAGCCAAAGAAGCCGGCTATGAGACCATCATGATCAACTGTAACCCCGAAACGGTTTCTACAGACCCTGATATTGCAGATAAATTATATTTCGAACCGGTATTCTGGGAGCATATTTACGATATCATCCAACATGAAAAACCGGTAGGTGTAATTGTACAGCTTGGAGGACAAACAGCCTTGAAACTGGCTGAGAAACTCGAACGGTACGGTGTTAAAATTATCGGTACAGATTTCAAATCACTTGACCTTGCCGAAGACCGCGGACATTTCAGTCAGTTGCTGAAAGATAACGACATACCATATCCTGAATTCGGAACCATCGAAGATGCTGATCACGCGTTGGAGCTTTCCAAAAAGATCGGATTCCCACTGCTGGTACGACCATCGTACGTTTTGGGCGGTCAGAGTATGAAAATTGTCATCAACGAAGAGGAACTTGAATCGCATGTTGTAGATATCCTGAAGGATATACCGGGCAATATGGTGTTGCTCGATCATTTCCTCGAGGGAGCCATCGAAGCGGAAGCTGATGCTATCTGCGATGGTAAAGACGTATACATCATCGGTATCATGCAACACATCGAACCTGCCGGGATCCACTCCGGTGACTCATATGCTGTACTTCCTCCTTACAACCTGGGAGATTTTATCATCCAGCAAATGGAGGTTTACACCAAAAGAATTGCCATAGCCCTCAATACCGTTGGTCTTATAAATATTCAGTTTGCCATAAAAGACGATAAGGTTTATATAATTGAAGCAAACCCAAGAGCATCGCGAACCGTACCATTTATATGTAAGGCTTATGGCGAACCATATGTAAACTATGCCACCAAGGTTATGCTTGGCGAATTAAAAGTAAAAGATTGTAATTTCAATCCTGTTAAAAAAGGATATGCCATAAAAGAACCGGTATTCTCATTTAACAAATTCCCGAACGTCAACAAAGAGCTGGGACCTGAGATGAAATCGACCGGTGAATCAATTTACTTTATTGATGACCTGCTGGATGATTACTTCCTGCGGATTTATTCTGAACGTAACCTGTACTTAAGCCGGTAATTTATGATAT
>JBNKDZ010000673.1:0-3389 GCA_050288525.1 Cyclobacteriaceae bacterium | reverse complement strand
CACGCTTTACAAAAGCGCGCCAGCGAGTGAGATGCATTTTTTGATACATTTTATTTAACAGACTCCTAAAAATACGTATGACATTTCTCCCTAAACAAACTTATGCGATAGTTGACATAAAACTCATGGGTGCCGTCGGCGTATTTGCTGATATCGGTGATGGAATGGTCGTAGGCGTATCCGAAGATCAGGTTTTCGTTCAGGATCAGGGAGAACATGCCGGTTATGGCATCTGAACTTCGGTAGGATATCCCAAGATTCACCACTTCTTCAAACATAAAACTCATATTGATATCAAATCCCATGGGTGCACCCTGTTGGTATCTCAGCAGCATCGAGGGGATGTATTTCAGGTTTTTATTTACATCGATAACCTTTCCGGCGGTCAGGAAGTAATACCGGTGTTCACGTCCTTCGCTCAAGGTTCCGTTGACGCTTGTGATGCTGTTTTCAAGCAAATAAGGCACTGACAGGCCTGCGTAGAATGTTTTAGTGCTGTAGAACAGTCCGGTACCGAAATTGGGATTGAATTTTTTATCGAAGGTAGAAAAGACAATGTCGCCGTTTTGTGCCAGGTTCAGTTGATCGTAGTCTGCGGTGAGTTGATTGAACCCTGCCTGTAAGCCAAGGGCCAGTGTTCCGCTCTGAAACGGGATCTTATAGGCATACATTCCGTAAAATCCGATATCCTGATGAACACCGATCTTGTCATTTGCCACAGCGAATCCTACTCCTACACGTTTGTTTTTAAGGGAGCTGTGAGCCGCAACCGTAAGCGTAGTGGGGGCTCCGTCGAAATTGAGCCACTGCTTGCGGTACATAAAATCGACCTTCAGCTGATTCTGGTTTCCTGCATATGCGGGATTTAACAACAATCCGCTGTACATATACTGTGAGATAACTGTTTTTTGTTGAGCAAAACCAAAAGTACCCAACATCATCATTGCCAACGCTACTGCCCACCTTTTCATACCCTTCTTAATAAAATTACTCGCCTCTTATCTTAATATCTCTACATACCCGGTAAGTTTACTACTACCGTCCCCTTTATCTATTATATAGAAGTAAGTGCCGTCAGGTAACTCTTTTTGGCCTAAATATAATCCCCGGTTGCCATAACCTTCGAATACATCGGCGTTATTGTTATACCCATCGGCCTCAAACACAAGTGCTCCTGCCCTGTTAAATATTTTGATCTGGTTGTTCGGATAGCGCTCAATACATCCAATGGTCCAATAATCGTTATCTCCGTCACCATTCGGAGAAATACCATTATACACATTGAGATCCGAGTCTATAGTAAAGTATTCGGTATACGTACAACCATTCACATCAAATATCGTCACACTGTAATCTCCTGCTTCGTAGTCATTGATCTCTGGAGCGGTGACCGTTCCGTTTTGTGTAACCCATTCAATACGGTCAAGCAGAAAATCAGGACTTACAACCACAGAAACAAAACCATTTCCGGCGCCGCAAAGCTCATTGACGATTTCCAGATCCGGATCCGGATTTACCCGGCCATCTTCAATTGAAATATCTGAAGGATCAGAAGTACAGCCCGAAATCGTGTCGTATGTCGTAACCAGGTATGTTCCGATTGCCAGAGAATCGATATAATTCCCTGTAAAGACCGGCAATCCCGCAATCTGTTCATAATACCAGTTATAGATATATGAGGTATCTCCTAACATTGCGGCAACAGATGCTGTCCCGTTATCTCTAATACAACTTGTCAATGGTTGTTCTGCTGTCAACTGAGGGACAGGAATAATCAGCAGATCTTCAGAAATCATTGTACTGGCGACAACCTGACAACTCGTTGTTGTGTGTGTCACAAGTACTGTATAATCTGTTGATCCGGCTGTTGAGAAAATACTTCCTGTATATTCAACCGGTCCGCCCGGATATCCGTCGGAAAGGATCCAGTCAACCATATAATTTTGTGTAGCAACCAGTGTGTCACCATCTTCTTCATCAATAAACATGGCTTCAACTGATGCCTGACCATTTGGTTTTGTGAGGTCACAGTTAGTAACAGGATATTCTTCTGTAATTAATACTTCAGGGAATTCAATGCCATATTTAACTGTATCTGTTACCGGTTGTGATACACAATTTGCAGACGTTGTACTGATTGCCTGTACAGTATACACACCGTTATTTACGCCCTCGATCAGGTGCCCGGTATAGTCGGGAGTCGAACCGACATTGTATCCGTTATACCAGTAGAATTCATAATCCCCTGTAACATTGCTTACAGTTGCAAACAACCTTCCATCCGGGGAGGCACAACTTTTCAATGGTGTTGTTGATGCTGTTACTTCCGGATAAATGGTTTGGTCTGAAATGAAGTATCTGGAAGTATCACGACAATTTGTTGTATTATCATGCACAATCACTGTATAAGCACCAGCGCTAAGATCTGTTAATGTATTTGATGAGCTTAATAAGGCCTCAGAGCCTGTAAGAGGGATGTCACCATTATACCAATCAAATGCATACCCGGCAGTTTGTCCGCCGTCAGCCGTTACTCTCAGCAAACCATCAGGCACGGTCGGATCACAATTGGTATTCGGATATAGAGTCACCAATTCGGTAACCGGATCTACGGATGTATCCTCCAGTTCGATTTGGAAAGGTGTTAATGTCCGGCATGCTGATCCTGGCTGTGAGCCGGCATTTCGTGTTGCCATTACATAATAATTCCCGGCAAACTGATCAGGTAATATCTCAGCACTTTCACCAGCGATCAATGTAGACGGATCAAACGTATCTTTATACCATTCAAATGTATATTCTGAAGGGATGCCAACGTTTGTACCGGTTATGGTTATGCTTCCTGTATTGTTACAATCAAATTGTGGTGTGGTGGTGAATGTAGTGATTGATAATTGCTCCGGTTCGTCGTTTATAGTGACTGTAGCACTACTGATACAACCCGTAAAATTGTTCGTAGCCTGTACCTCGTAGGCTCCCGGCTGTAGGTTCGTAAAGGCATCGCCTGCTCCGGTGTATGGATTTGTAAGAGCTGGTGTTGGGTTTACCGATACCAATGTATACGTGTAATCTGCTCCTGCTCCCGGACCACCCGACGTGTTCACCGTTACCGTGATCCTGCCATCAGGGTTCGTACCAGGATCACACGACGTGTTCGCCGTCTGCGTGAGGGCAACCGTAGGGTCTATGCTGATATCTTTGATCGTTGCCAGTACAGGGGCGGACTTACATGCTGAGCCCGGTGACGTGCCTGCATTGCGGGTCGCCACTACGTAGTAATCTCCTGCTCCTATCGTTGGATAGTTGCCGATATTTATCGTCGTACCGGTAACGCCTGCTATCGGTGTGTCACTGCCAAGGTTCGCAGAGCCCGCATACCATTTGTAACT
>JBNKDZ010000672.1:0-7298 GCA_050288525.1 Cyclobacteriaceae bacterium | reverse complement strand
GGGAAGCAAATGTTGCAGTTTCCTGCGCCAATTATGGTTTAAATACAAGCTTTGTTACACGACTCCCGGAAAATGACATTTCGGACTGGTGTGTCCGCGTCTTGAAGTCGTATGGGGTAGGAACGGAAGATATCATATACGGCGGCGATCGGCTGGGCATCTATTTCCTTGAAACAGGAGCTGTCAGCCGGGCAAGTAAGGTGGTATATGACAGAGCGCATTCTTCAATAAGCCAGATTGAATCAGGTATGATTGACTGGGACAAGGTATTGGAAGGAGCATCCTGGTTTCACTGGACAGGGATAACACCTGCCATCTCCCAGGGAGCTGCAGATGTATGTCTTGAAGGTATTAAAGAAGCAAATAAAAGAGGCATTACCGTATCATGTGATCTGAACTACCGGAAAAATCTATGGAAATATGGCAAAAAGGCCTCGGATGTTATGCCGGAACTGGTGGCTGGTTGCGATGTGATCCTTGGAAATGAAGAAGACGCTGAAAAAGTATTTGGCATTCACCCGGAAGGTGTGGACGTAACAAGCGGTCATGTAGAAGGCACTGCATATGAATCTGTAGGAAAACAACTTATGCAGAAATTTCCTAAAGCCAAAAAAGTGATTATCACTCTAAGAGGCTCCGTGAGCGCCAATCATAATTCATGGTCAGGTGTATTGTGGGATGGCAAACAATTATTTCAGGCGCCAACATATCAAATCACCCATATCGTCGATCGTGTAGGTGGCGGCGATTCATTCATGGGAGGATTGATCTACGGGCTCGTTACCTATCCGGAGGATGATCAGAAAGCACTGAATTTCGCGGTAGCTGCTTCATGCCTGAAACATACCATAAAAGGTGATTTCAACCAGGTTACGGTGAATGAAGTGGAAAAATTAATGCAAGGTGATGCCTCAGGGCGTGTATCAAGATAATTATTTTTAACAATGGCACGATTCTCAAGAATACATGTAGTATTAAAAATGAGGGAGACAGGTATGGTTCCTGTCTTCTTTCATAAAGATGTTGAAATATGTAAAAAAGTACTGAAGGCCTGCTATGATGGCGGAGCAAAGGTCTTTGAATTTACAAACAGAGGCGACAGAGCTCATCTGGTCTTTCAGGAACTTATTGAATGGGCAGAAAAAGAAACGCCTGATATGATCCTTGGAGTAGGTTCTGTCGTTGAGGCTGGCACCACTTCTTTGTATATCCAGTTAGGAGCAAATTTTATTGTCTCTCCCGTATTAAATGCAGATATGGCAAAAGTATGCAACAGACGTAAAATTGCCTGGTCTCCCGGATGCGGATCGTTATCCGAAATATCAATGGCGGAAGAACTTGGAGCAGAAGTAGTAAAGATCTTCCCGGGATCTCAGGTAGGAGGACCGGGATTTGTTAAATCCGTACTGGGACCCTGTCCCTGGACAAGCATTATGCCTACCGGCGGTGTATCTCCAGAGGAAGAAAACCTGAAAGGCTGGATCAAGGCCGGAGTACATTGTGTCGGCATGGGATCACAACTGATGGTAAAAAACAGCAGTGGTACATTTGACTATGACGCTATCCGGGAAAAAACAAAACAGGCAATAGAAATAATAAAAAAATACCGCTGATTAGGATAAGATGTATGCGGAGGAATAGATTGAAACGTGAAATTTCACTTTTTAATGTATTTAGTATTAATTTGAAGGGCCATAATTTTTATTCTATATGATATATTTTAAAAAATACGCATTTATTTCCCTGTTATCTGCATGTATCTTTCTTACTATTTCATCCTGCGGAGTCAAAGAAGATCATAAAACGCTTAAACTGGCTCACAGCCTTCCTACCGACCATCCTGTGCATAAAGCAATGGAATTTATGGCGGAACGATGCAAGGAACTGTCCGGAGGAAAATTACAAATGGCCATTTACAGCAGCGGCCAGCTCGGATCGGAACAACAATGTGTCGAATTACTGCAAATTGGCAGCCTTGCCATTACCAAGGTGTCTGCTGCAGTTATGGAAAGCTTTACAGATGACTACAAAGTTCTTGGTCTACCGTATCTTTTTAGAGATAAGGAGCATGCTTTTAAAGTCCTGGATGGTGAAATAGGTAAAAAACTTTTGCTAAGCACCGAGAATAAATGGATACGTGGTCTTTGTTTTTATGACGCAGGAAGTCGTAGTTTTTACACCATTGACCGCCCGATTGAAAAACCTGCTGACCTGAAAGGATTAAAGATCCGGGTTATGAAAAGTAAAACAGCTATGGACATGGTCTCTGCTCTTGGCGGAAGCCCTACTCCCATATCCTGGGGAGAACTATATACTGCCTTACAAAGTGGTGTTGTAGATGGTGCAGAAAATAATTCCCCGAGTTTTTATACCTCACACCACTATGAAGTATGCAAACACTATTCACTGGATGAACATACTACCGTGCCTGATGTCCTGATTATAAGTCAGCATATCTGGGAAAAACTTAGTAGTGAAGAGCAGGGATGGTTGCAACAGGCTGCCAGTGAATCGGTAAAAGTGGAAAGGAAGCTTTGGGCAGAATCGGTCAAAAAGTCACTTGAAGAAGTCCAAAAAGCCGGCGTAAAGATCTATCATCCTGACAAAGCCCCTTTCAGGGAAATGGTTAAGGATGTTTATGATTCCTATAAAGATAACGACGTAATCTATTCTTATATCAAAAGTATTCAAGCAGTAGATTAATCAACATATTTCAAAAGTATCCCGGATATGATAGTACGACAAAAAATAGACAAAGCTTTAGAGGTATTCCTGGTAGTAATAACCAGCATACTGGTGCTGGATGTGTTGTGGCAGGTCATCAGCAGGTATGTATTAACCTCGCCAAGTTCCTTTACTGATGAACTGGCCGGATTCCTGCTTATCTGGGTAGGGGTGCTGGGTTCGGCGTATGTCGCGGGAAAGAAAGAGCATCTGGCAATAGATATTCTGCTGCAAAAATCCGGTCCTTCAAGAAAACATTTTTTGACGATCGTGATCAATACATGCATTCTGCTGTTTGCTATGTTTATCATGGTAATCGGAGGCACATGGTTGGTGTATACAAGATTTGCCCTTGAAGTACGATCTGCAGCACTGGAAATCCCGTTGGGAGGTGTCTATCTGGTGCTTCCGGTTAGCGGACTGCTGTTTATGTACTATGCTTTTGACGATATTATGGTGGAATTAAAAAAAAATAACTGATTATGGATTATACCGGTATTATTGTATTAGTAGTTAGTTTTTTAGTGCTATTGTCAATCGGTGTGCCCATAGCCATCAGTATCGGAATATCGGGCATCCTGACGATGCTTGTTTCCATCGATTCACTGCCTGCGTTCACTACCTATGCTTTAAATATGGCCTCAGGCCTTGACAGCTTCGCTCTTCTGGCCATTCCTTTCTTTATTCTGGCAGGAAATATTATGAACAGTGGTGGCATCGCCAACAGACTTATTGAGTTTGCCAAAGTTATGGTGGGCAACCTTACCGGCGGACTCGCATATGTAAATGTGATTGCAAACATGTTCTTTGGAGCCATATCAGGATCCGCAGCCGCAGCCGTTTCCGCTGTAGGAAGCATTATGGGGCCAGAAATGAAAAAAGAAGGGTATGGTGAAAACTTTGCAGCTGCCGTAAATATCAGTTCGGCAACTACCGGTTTATCCATACCTCCCAGTAATATACTGATCGTCTATTCACTCGCAAGTGGCGGAGCCTCTATTACAGCGCTGTTCCTTGCGGGATATGTGCCCGGCATACTTACCGGATTATCCATCATGATCACCTCAATGGCCATACTTGTTTACCGGAACAAAGGTATTACAGGCGTAATCAAGGCTTTTATCAAACTATTCATTCTTACAGCCATCATCATCGGAATTATTATCGGAATAAAACTATTACTTGACTATACCTCCATCGGAATTTTCTGGACCATTATAGGATTGATATTGGCAGTTAATGCCTTTTTTACCATACGATACATCATGAATCACCAGGATAAGGTCCTGGAAAACCTGAAAAAATTCCTTGCGGCACTACCAAGCTTATTCATGCTGGTAATCGTAATCGGAGGTATTGTTGCAGGATTCTTTACCGCAACAGAGGCTTCTGCCATTGCAGTGCTGTATGCCCTTATTCTGGCGTTGATTTACAGGGAAATGACCTGGAGAGATCTGCCTGATATCATTCTCAGATCGGTTAAAACTACCTCCATCGTTATGTTGCTGGTTGCCACCTGTATGGGATTGTCATGGATCATGGCATACGAAAATATCCCTCAGACAGTCAGCTCCGGACTTCTGAGTATCAGTGATGAGCCATTTGTAATATTACTGATCATCAACATGATTCTGCTTTTTGTGGGCGTGTTTATGGATATGACCCCGGCAGTTCTGATCTTTACTCCTATATTTTTACCCATTGCCCAGGCACAACTTGGACTATCTCCTATCCATTTTGGAATCATAATGGTACTTAACCTGAGCGTAGGATTATGTACACCACCGGTTGGATCGGTATTGTTTATAGGATGTAGTGTTTCCAAAGTTAAAATTGAAACTGTAATAAAGCCTTTATTACCAATGTTCCTGGCGATGATCGTGGTACTTATGTTGGTAACTTATATACCAAAGCTTTCACTATGGCTGCCTGAATTACTTGGTTTTTAACATGTAGCAATGTTAATTATTAGTTGAAAGTATATCAGTATTTCGGATTATTCGTTTACGTTTATTAGTTTTACATGTAAATACATTTGAAAAATACAATTGGATTTGATTGCATTTTCCAATATATTGTATAATATTTATAATTATTTGTAATTAAATAATAGCCAGGCTCCCTTATTTTGATACGTTCACTTAACCGGTTATTTGTATTTTTTGTACTATTAATCTCAACTCAACTTTATGCACAGGATGAGTATGAAGAATTAATGTCTCTTCGTGGATCAGTTTTAAACGCTAAAACTAAAGAGCCGATTCCATTTGCAAATGTATCCCTAAAAAACCTGCCCATCGGAATCAACGCCAATGAAGAAGGGAATTTTGAACTAAATCTGGAATACGAATACATAAATGATACGATCTGTTTTTCAGCAATTGGTTTCATAAAAAAAGAATTTGAGATCAAGGAATACCTGAGGAATAATGATATGATCATTTATTTACAGGACTCCACCTATAAATTGGAAAATATATTTGTCATTTCCATTCCTGCAAAAGAGATTGTATACAGGGCTATTCAGCGTATTCCGAAAAACTATCCGGTTAACCCCTACAGATTGAAGGGATTTTACAGAACTTCATTCAGGGAAAACCGGAAATATGTGCGCCTGCTGGAATCTGCACTGGAGGTTTTTGACGAAGGCTTTAATGTACCGGATGGTATTTCTACTGAGTTGATCAAAACAAGAAAAAGTTTTGATTACCGCCAGTACAAATGGAAGGAGAACGCCAATTACCTTTCAAGTTTTATTATGGGAGATTTCATTCGTAATGCAGAAGGTAATCTGAGGAATCTTTTTGGAAGATGGGATTTTTCCGTCTCGGCCATCACCTTCCATGACAAAGATGAGGTATTTATTATTGATGCTGAAATACCTGTTGAAAATTCCTATGAAAGCTATAAAGCGCAATTGTTTATACGTATAAAGGATTATGCAATCCTGCAAATAAATTATCATTACAGATGGGTCCCTCAGTATTTCCCGGGACAGGAAGTTGATTCACTTATTTTAAAAAGATCGAATGTTCTGGTTAAAACCTTTTACAGGGAATTCAGGAATAAATTCTATATCAGCTATCAGTCCAGAGAGGCCGAATGGATCATATTTGACAAAACGAAAAATGACTCCATGGTATCAAGAATGGAGATCCATGATGAGTTGTTGATTCACAAAATTGACCCAAGGCATAAAAAACAACCTGAGATCAAGATCAGTAAATACGGAGACATCTATAAAAAAGTCGAATCTTACGACAAGAAATTCTGGAGACGGTATAACAAACCCGTCGAAACAGCCCTGTTCAGAGCAATAAAAGCAGATCTTGAATACGAAGAACCTCTCGATAAGCAATTCCAGTCCGAAAAGATGGAAGATGCTGTAGCAGATTTATGAGGTGGATAACTATGTCCTTTCCCTTGCGCCATCAGGCATAATTCATCCATACAGCGATCATCATCACAATAGATCCCAGTATCCAGAACTTAACCATTAGCGGAAAAAGGAATCGGAACCACTTATCATATGGTATACCGGCAATACCCAATATCCCCATAAGCACTGCATTGGTTGGTACCAGCATATTGGTGAAGCCATCTCCAAACTGATATGCCAGCACCGCAGTTTGCCGTGTAACTCCGGTAAGATCAGCAATTGGTGCCATGAGTGGCATGGTTACATATGCCTGTCCGCTACCTGAGGGAATAAAGAAGTTCAGTAAGCTCTGAATGCCATACATGCCGATGGCAGCAATTTCAGGTCCTGTTTTTTGTAGTGGTACCGACAGACCGTAAATAATCGTATGCAACACCTGTCCATCAATAAGTATCAACTCTATTGAACGGGCAAAACCTATCAGGAGTGCTGTCATAGTCAGCTCACTGGCTCCCACTCCAAAAGATTTGGCTGCCTCACTCGGATTAATGCGTGCCACTATCGTTACGATCAGCGTAAGGGCAAAAAACACCGCCCCAAGCTCAATCAGATACCATTCAAGCCTGGATATACCATAAATAATCAGCACAAGCGCAAGGATGGTTATGATCAGAATTATAATATGATTACCTGTTAGTTTCGGATAATCGGTTTCTTTATGCGTTGTTTCATTTTTGACATTATGCATCAGGCTTAAGGCAGGATCTTTGCGTACCCGCATGGCATAACGCTGCACATGATGCCATCCGACCAGGAAGAATGGCACAAAAATGATCATCCTGAACAAGAGTCCGGATGTCAGTTTCACCTGGGCAATCTCCTGGGCTATAAGCACTGTAAACGGATTAATGCCTGCCACACCATAACCAATCCCATAGCCAACCACCATTATTCCGACAGCTGATACCACATCGAATTTCAATGCCATACACAAAGCGATTAGTATCGCAATGAAAGGAAGATACTCCTCCGCCATACCCAATGTGCTGGAACCGATAGCAAAAACAAGCATACCAGATACAATCAGGATCTGTGGCTTATGTCCGAAGGTATGCAGCATTTTACCTAAAACAGCATCAATCACCCCGGTAGATTTTAATACCGCGAGAGCTCCACCGATGATAAAAACGAAAAA
>JBNKDZ010000671.1:0-9678 GCA_050288525.1 Cyclobacteriaceae bacterium | reverse complement strand
TTTTAAACATTCCCAGGCTGCCTCCGTTTATTTCGATCAGGTAACTTATGGTCATCAGAATAGCGTTTCCGATTACCAGTCCGATAAATCCTGCAATAAGTGTAATAAATATCGACTCCTGAATGATCAGGCCTGTTATGGAATTTGGTGTGGCACCCAACGATTTGCGGATCCCGATTTCTTTTGTCCGTTCTTTTACAATGATCAGCATGATGTTACTTACACCGATCACGCCGGCAAGCAATGTCCCGATCCCCACGATCCAGACAAACGTATCAATGCCATCAAACAGCCCCTGTATCTGGCCAAATTCTTCCTCAAGGTTTTCCGTTCCAAGAGCATTCACGTCGTCAGGGTGGATATGATGCTTTTTCATGAGCACCTCTTTTATTTTCTTTTCCACATCCGGGCTGCGATACCCGGGTTTGGAAGCATATCCGAAGTAGCCGATACGGTCGCCAAAATTATATGCTTTCTGGAAGGTGGTAAAAGGGGTGAAGATGGATTGCTCGTCACGTTCGGCTTGTTGGCTCTGGTTTCGTTTAGACGCAAAAATACCCACTACTTTAAAATATATGTCATTGATGCGGATATATTTTCCGAGTGGATCTTCATCCTCTTCAAACAATACTTCCTGAACTTTTCGCCCTATCACAGCAATTTTCCGGTAGTCATCAATATCTTTCTGATTGATATGTCGGCCGGCAATCATATCCAGTATCTGAATTTTCTGATATTCCGGATAGTCGCCATAAACTCTGAAAGACCCCGATTTATTCTTGTAGGAGATGTTGTTGCCGGCACTCCAGTTTTGCAACTCAATGCGGGGAGAAAGATATTCAATACCTTCAACCTGTTTTAGTATGGTTTCCTTGTCGCTGTTAACAAACCGCACATACCTTCCCGGCTGGAATCCCTCATAAGGCATTGTGGTTCGATTGCTCCATACCCATCCGCCATTCAGAGCCCATCCGCTGAATTCATCACGCACACCATTTTCGAGTCCGTTGCCCGACCCCATGAGGATCATAAGCATGAAAATCCCCCAGAACACTCCAAACATCGTCAGGATGGTGCGCAAAGGATTTTTGCGTATCGTACCGAATATTTCCTGCCATTTATCGTAATCAAACATGGTTATTCTTCTCTAAGTGCTACAATAGGATTTACTTTTGCTGCTTTTCTGGCCGGGAAATATCCTGCCAGTGCACCGGCGATGATCAGCAGTATGGTTGCTGAAACGGCCGTCACCAGATCAATATCCGGATTCCTGAAATAGGGTGCTTCAACACTGAGTTTAACCAGCAAATATTTAATTCCTTCAATCACAATAATTCCCAGTATCAGTCCGAAATAACCGGCTGCAGACGTAATCAGGACGGATTCCTGCAGGAACATTCCTATAATTGATCCGGGAGTAGCTCCGATGGCTTTTCGGATACCTATTTCCCTGGTCCGGTCTTTTATGATTATAAACATGATGTTGCTGACCCCGACGATCCCAGCGATGATGGTGAACAGTCCGATGATCCACAAAAAGACCCTTATGCCAAAGAACAGGCTTACAAACCGTTGAAAATTCTCCACATTATTCCAGATATTCAGTGCCCGGTTGTCATTCGGATCGAATTTGTATTTCTCAGACAGGTATTTGCGGGTTTGCTCTACCGATTCCGCACTCTCCTGTACCGAGGCATCACCGACAGTATACATGATGTTATGAACCTCGTTCTTCGCATTATACGCAAGCTGGGCTGTAGACATCGGGATGTATATTTCTGAATTCTCACCTTCTCCTCCGGCATCCTTATATATCCCGACCACGAGATACTGGATACCCCTAACATTGATCCACTTTCCTATAGGGTCTTCATTTTCTTCGAAAAGGCTTTTCTTAACTGTCTGACTGATTACGGCAATTTTCCTTCTCTGACGGATATCCTCGTCATTTATATATCTCCCTTTAACCACCTCCTGATTTTCCAGAAATCGCATTTCGGGGGTAATACCACGCACATTAAAGGATGAATATTTTTTCTTATACCGGATCGTAAATTCTCCCCAACAGTAAAATCTTGAAGCAACATGATCCACATATTGTATCTGACTTCCCACATGACTGAAGTCTTCATTATTCAGTTCTATGTTTCTTCCGGGTTTCATGCCTTTGTACGGAAGGCTTGTCTGGCCGGTACTGATCCATATGCTGTTAATGGCATCTGACCTGAAATCGTACTCAACACCATGCTGCATGCCGCTGCCAAACCCAAGCAAAATAATCAGTATAAAGATCCCCCAGGCCACACTGAATGCGGTAAGAAAGGTTCTGAGTTTATTTTTGCCTATCGTATAAAATATTTCCTGCCATTTATCGATATCAAACATTATTTCATGCTTTAAGGGTTATGCTACAGCTATTTCAGGATCATCAACGATCAGACCATCTTTCAGATGTATAATACGATCGGTGAGATCGGCAATATCATGCTCATGCGTTACGATCAGTACCGTCATACCTTCTTTGTTCACTTCCTTAAAAATATTCATTACCTCAACAGATGTCTTTGAGTCAAGTGCTCCTGTCGGTTCATCTGCAAGTATTACTTTTGGTTTTGTAATAAGTGAACGCGCGATGGCAATACGTTGTTTCTGCCCGCCTGAAAGTTCGGAAGGCATATGTTCTGCCCATTCACGCAAATTGACCATTTCGAGGTATTCCAGTGCCTTCATGTTGCGCTTTTTACGGCTGACTTTTTGATAATAGAGCGGAAGAGCAACATTTTCCATGGCATTTTTAAACGATAGCAGGTTAAACGACTGGAAAACAAACCCGATAAACTGATTGCGAAAATAAGCAGCTTTTTTTTCTGTAAGGTTTCTGATAAGCGTATTGTCAAGTGTGTATGAACCACTATCGTAATCATCCAGGATCCCCAGGATATTTAACATCGTGGACTTTCCGGAGCCGGAAGAACCCATGATGGATACCAGTTCCCCTTTGCCGATCTCCATGTCAATTCCTTTCAGAACTTTTAACGAATGTGCACCTACCAGGTAGGATTTAGATATTTTTTTAAATTGAATCATACGTTATGATTTGAAAATGTTCTATCTCTTGTAATAACCATGCCAAAGTCAATAATCCGTTAATTTAGCTTAAATTCAAAGATTTTCACACAACTCAGGCACATAAATGTGTACGATAATGTACACAGATGTAGAAAAGCGGACATTTTTACTTTCTCAAATAAAAAAAATAAAATTCAGGAAAATAAATACCTTTACAGGAACGTAATTAACTAGTGTGTATAATACCAATATTTAATTTGTATGGTATTGCTGATATTAAATTATATGAAATCAATTTTAAGGGTACCGGCAAATTGTTATTATTGTAATTAGGATTTTTATTCGGACATTTGGAAAAAAATAGAGTTAGTTTGAGATCGCCATTCGCATTTACAGTACTTTTCATTGCATTCTTATTTGGTAGTCTGCACGAAATCAATGCACAGTTCAATCCATACCAGTCGAGATACCAGGGGTGGAACGGTGATCAGATCTATCGCAGTCCGATACGTAAATTCCTGAATTTCTTCTCTCTGAATGTCTCAATGGGTTATGGAAGGACCTTTTACAATGTCAAACCCGGTGTTGATGTACTTGAGACACCCGAAAGGATAATCCTGCTTAACAATTACAGTATTAATGGTAATTCTGTTTCGTATAGCGGCGTATCAAACTGGATGAACAGCCCTGATTCTGTTGCCGGAACAGTAGCCATCGGAAATAACATCGGAGATAACAGGGTGTTGTTTAACGACTCTTCGGCCACCGGATACCGGGGCAGCGGGTATAACATTCCGTTAACGCTGGGGCTTCATGTAGATATTATCAAGCGTTTCAGGGTAGGTGTCGGAGCGGTGTTTGAATGGCACGGCTTCAAAAAGCTGAGGCCAAAAGAAAACGGTTATTTCCCGTATCAGCCGGATTTTAACAGCGTTTTGCTGAAACGCTATTTCTTTACAGTTGGAGGAAAAGTATATAATCTGAAAGGATGGACCTATTATCTTGACATACAATTAGGAAAAGTGAATTATGGCAAAAAGGCCTATGACCGGGATTATGTCGAGAACGGATTGTATTTTAATATCGGAGTGCCGATCGAATTTGAATATTCCGAATACTTCTTTGTTTTCTTCAGACCCTCTTTTGATATAAAAAATTATAAGGTAAATATGCCCGGAGGCGGAACCCAAAACCTGCCTGCTCAGATCAAAGTCGGACAGCCGCAACTCACACTAAATTTCGGTGTCCGGATAAAATATCCTGAAATACCCCGTTGTCCTGTAAAATCATGTCAAACACAGCTGAAACACGTGCACGGCAGCAAAGAATTCAGAGGACAACCATTCTATAAAAAACAAAACCCGAAAATAGGGGAATTATACCCGGAATTACAGCGCAACAAAGGCAAAAACAGACGCCGGATGGGTGGAGGTAATTAATTATATCACACTGATTTACAGTTATTTACATAGATGTTTGTAATGAATATTTATAATGTTAAATTTATTATGGCCTGAAAATTGATATGTATAATGATTAGGTGGAATAATTTTGTTAAATTGCGCCGATTTTTAAGTAAAGGACGAGAAGTTTCCACATTAATATGATAGAAGGTTCAGAAAATATTATTCCTATTAATATTGAGGATGAAATGAGAGGTGCGTACATCGATTATTCGATGTCGGTAATCATTTCGAGGGCACTGCCGGATGTACGAGACGGATTAAAACCCGTACACCGCAGGGTTTTATTTGGTATGCTTGAATTAGGGGTGACCTACAACAGAGCGTATAAAAAGTCTGCCAGGATTGTAGGGGAGGTGCTGGGTAAGTATCACCCGCATGGTGACTCTTCGGTATACGATACGATGGTTCGTATGGCACAGGAATGGTCATTAAGATATCCGTTGGTCGATGGTCAGGGTAACTTTGGCTCGATAGACGGTGATTCACCGGCTGCGATGCGATATACCGAGGCACGCCTGAAAAGGATATCGGAAGAGATGCTGAATGACATCAACAAAAATACCGTTGATTTTCAGCCAAACTTTGATGATTCCTTAAAAGAACCCTCTGTTTTACCTGCTGCTATGCCCAACCTGTTGCTTAATGGCGCTTCAGGGATTGCTGTAGGTATGGCAACCAACATGCCACCTCACAATCTGAAAGAAGTTGTCGAAGGTATCATCGCCTATATTGACAATAATGAAATAACCATCAGCGAACTGATGGAATACATCAAAGCTCCTGACTTTCCGACAGGAGGTATAATCTACGGATATCAGGGGGTTAAGAATGCCTTCGAAACCGGTAGAGGAAGGGTGCTGATGCGTGCCAAATCACATTTTGAAACCACCAAAACAGGCAAGGAACAGATCATCGTAACGGAGATTCCTTACATGGTAAATAAGGCCTCCATGATCGAGAAGACAGCTGCCCTGGTAAATGAGAAGAAACTGGAGGGCATTTCTGATATTCGTGATGAGTCAGACCGTGAAGGAATGCGCGTAGTGTACGATCTCAAGAAAGATGCAATACCAAACATCGTCTTAAACAATTTATTTAAGTACACGCAGTTACAGTCCTCATTTGGAGTGAATAACGTTGCCTTAGTTAAAGGACGACCACACACCTTAAATCTTAAAGATCTGATCAAATACTTTGTTGAGCACAGGCATGAAGTCGTGATCAGACGTACGGAATTTGAGCTCTCTGAAGCCGAAAAAAGAGCCCATATTCTTGAAGGATATCTGATAGCGCTTGACAACCTGGATGAGGTAATCGCCCTTATCCGCAGCTCAAAAGATCCGGACACCGCCCGTGACGGTTTGATCGAGAAATTTAATCTTTCCGAAATTCAGGCCCGTGCCATCCTTGACATGCGACTGCAACGTCTTACCGGTCTTGAACGTGAAAAAATCGAAAAGGAATACAAGGAGATCAAAGAGCTTATCGAAAAATTGAAAGAGATCCTTGAGAAAGTGGAGCTTCGGATGAACATCATCAAAGATGAGCTCAACCTGATCAAAGAGCGATATGGCGACGAACGGCGTACTGAGATCGTTCACAGTGCTGATGATATTAACATCGAAGACATAATCCCGGATGAAGAAATGTTGATCACTGTTTCGCATCAGGGATACATAAAACGTACTCCGCTCAGTGAATACCGAACGCAGGGCCGGGGAGGAGTAGGCAGCCGGGGAGCTGCAACCAAAGATGATGACTTTACAGAACATCTCTTTATTGCCACAACACATAATTATCTGTTGATATTTACAGATTACGGAAAATTGTACTGGCTGCGTGTGTATGAAGTGCCTGAAGGAGGTAAGACTGCTAAAGGAAGGCCACTTCAAAATCTTATCAGCATCGAATCAGGAGACAGTGTACGGGGAATCATAAATGTCAAAAACCTGAAAGATGAAGATTATATCAACAATAACTACATCATAATGTGTACCGAGAAAGGTACCATTAAAAAAACAATGCTGGAAGCATATTCAAGGCCACGTCAAAACGGGATCAACGCTATTACGATAAACGAAGGCGACCGGTTGCTTGAAGTACGGCTTACCAGTGGCAATAATCATATTGTTATAGCGCTTCGTTCCGGAAGAGCAATCCATTTCCATGAATCACAGGTGCGTACCATGGGACGTACAGCTGCCGGAGTACGGGGAATTTCGTGTGATAATGAAAATGATAAGGTAGTTGGCATGGTTAGTGTGGATAGAGAAGATGTAGATCTTTTAGTTGTGTCACAAAAAGGATACGGTAAACGTTCCTCTATTGATGAATACAGAATCACCAAGAGGGGAGGAAAAGGCGTTAAAACACTGAATATTACTGAAAAAACAGGCTATTTGGTGGCCATTAAGCATGTTATCGACTCCGATGAGATCATGATCATAAACAAATCCGGTATTACAATCCGGACGAGTGTGGAAGATCTCAGGGTAATGGGAAGAGCTACCCAGGGAGTACGTCTGATAAAACTGAATGAAAATGATGAGATTTCTTCCGTAGGTGTAATTAAAAAAATTAGCAATTCCGATGAAGAAATTGAAGAAAAACAGGAAAATACATCAGAAGAGAAAGATTCAGGTCAAGAAATTGACAATTCAACGGATGAATAAATAATAGATTAATTATATTCAAAGCATATTTTCGAACTCAACGATTTTTACAAAATGAAAAAAATACTATTTTCTGTGTTACTGCTAAGCATCTGTTTCTTGGCAAATGCACAATACGAACCTAAAGGAAAAGTCTCTAAAGCTGATTTAGCGTTACAAAATGGGAAATTGGATGAAGCAAAAGCTGAAATAGATCTTGCTTTTGAACTCGACGAAAAAGGTAAAACATTAACAAACGCAAAAAACTGGTTCATAAGAGGTAAGGTATATGAAGCTCTTTATCTTGATGAAGGCGCATATCACGATCCGAATGCACTTGATGTAGCCATCGAATCGTTTAATAAAGTTAAAAGTATGGAAAAAGAAGGCTCACCAAATTATGGATTCAGCGAACTGGAACTTACCAAACTTTACGGCACTGTATTGAATAAAGGAGCAGAGCTCTATAACGAAAATGATTATGAAGGCGCTTATGAAAGCTTTATCCTTGCTGAAAAAATAGCCCCAAATGATACTACAGCCTTGATTTATGCCGGTGTATCAGCACAACAACTAGACAAAATAGACGAAGCTCTGGCGTGTTATGATAAATTGATCGATAACGGAACAGCCAATATTGACACGTATAAAACGACTATTTACCTGTTAAGAGTTGAAAAAGAAGATCTTGACAAAGTATTGGAATATACAAGGGCAGCAGCCGATAAATTTCCGGATGTAACGGATTTTCGTCAGGAAGAAATATCTACACTCATTAACATGGGACGCACAGAAGAGGCTGAAAATCAATTAAATACAGCTGTTGCTAGTGACCCAAGCAACCCTGTATACTATTATTTCCTCGGTTATATGTACGATGAAAAGGGCGATACAGAAAAATCCATCGAAAGCTATGAAAAAGCAATCGAACTGAATCCGGACTATTACGAAGCAAACTACAACGTTGGTGTTGTATACTACAACCTGGCTGGAGAGATCTACAAAGAACTCAACGAACTCAGCCCGTCTGAATACACCAAACGACTGGACGAGTTCAATCAAAGAGCAGCTGTTGAATACAAAAAAGCACTTCCATATCTGGAAAAAGCAGTTGACGTAGATCCGGGTAAAGAACCGGATGTAAATCTGTTGGAAACATTAATGGGTGTTTATATGCGTCTGAAAATGAAAGACAAATCAGATGCTATCGAAGCACGTATCAAAGAGATTGATGGCGAACTCTAAGAAATTACATTTGATAAAATCTTATTAGTGAAAATATGAAAGTCCGGAGAATTGCTCTCCGGACTTTTTTCTTTTAATTAAAATGTAATGAACAAAAATAGGGGAATACGGTATTTGGTAAATGTGGTTATGCATGAAGAGATAGAGTGGTAAAAGTTCTATTTAACATAATGTATATTATATAACATTTTTACACCAGTTAAATTCTCTATTTCGTGTTGTACAATATCGTTTTCAAAATAAATCATAATTTTTAATATAACTTAAAATAGTATCAACATCTTCATAATTTATCTTATTAAAACTATTATTCATCCCATCAATAAATCTAACGCCTATATTTTCTTCTTTCACATCTCTTCCAACCATATTATTCAACCTTTTTTCTAATCCTATACAACCTGTACTTTCACTAGCTCCATTAAATTTACATCCTTTAGAATTCTTAACTGTTACCTGATAAAATATAACTCCAATAAAATTACAATTAAAAATATTCTCACAATCAAAGAATACATTTTTAATACATGATCCACTAAAATCACTATTAAGAATTTTACCCTCAAATTTTTTTCCTTCTATTTCACACTCTAAGAACATTGATCCGTCATGAATAATATTCTTAAATAAAACATCACACAACTTTGATTTTATGAATAGCTGTAAGCATCTTCCATAATTATCTACAAAATCGACATCCTCTAACACTATCTTAATAAACTTTGTATAGTCAAACTTACAATTATAAAATTTACTACCACTTATATCTACCTTATGGTTACATCTATTATTATTTTCAAACTTTGCATCACTAAAATCAACATTATGAAATTCGCAATTTTTAATTTTTCCAAGTTTTGAATTTTTAAAACTTACATTTTTTAATACTAAATTATAAAATTCGATATATTCTAAATTTGTTTCACTCAAATCAATTATAAACCCACTATTCAAAAATATTTCTTTGCTCTCTTTCCTGAATATATAATTAATTATTGTTTTATTTCCAGTTTCAGATTTCACATCATTTTCATATAAATTTGATTCAACCCTTAAATAACTACAGAAAATATTTAAAACAGTTTCTGAATAATCCTTCTTATTTTCTGTTGCTATTTGAAATAACTCAGCTATTCCCCCTAATATTATTGGTTCTTTTGTACTAGCTAGATGTTCTACTGCTATTTTAAATCTTTCATCAATCCTCGATTTTTTTTCAATAACTAACCTCCTATACGTAAAATACA
>JBNKDZ010000670.1:0-3043 GCA_050288525.1 Cyclobacteriaceae bacterium | reverse complement strand
CGAAGCTGTGTTAAACAATAATTTTGAGGAAGTAAAAAAGTTAGCTGATCAGGGAGCCGACCTGAACCAGGCAGGAAGACTTCATTTTACCCCCCTGCACCTGGCCATATTTCAAAATTCTCCTGAAATCGCCCGGTATCTTATTGAAAAAGGAGCAGATATCAATAAAAAAGGGCTCGGAGGCATGACACCGTTGTATCTGTCCTGCTACAAAAACAACACGGAAATAGCCGGGATGCTTCTCGATCAGGGAGCCGATGCCAACATTTCAATAATCTCCGGATCAACGCCGTTATTTTGTGCTGTTTATTATGATAATGCAGAATTGGTGAAGGAACTAAAGAAAAGTGGCGCCGACCCATACCTCAAAAATGTCACCGGACAAAGGCCTGCTTATGTCGCATTAGCAAAATTCCGGAGAAAGGAGATATTGGAAACACTTTTTGATAATTACGTACATATTGACAGTTCCTGTTATAATCAGGCACCTCCTTTACACGCTGCAGCTGCAATGGGAAATGTATATCTGGCCAATTATCTTATCAGGAAAGGCGCTGATGTGAATTTACACGGTGAAGCGTTTGCCCCTCCCCTGCATATTGCACTAGACAGAGAATACCGCTATGTTGCATTGTTGCTGATAGAAAACGGAGCTGATATCAAACTGGTTTATGATGAAGAAACACCATTAGGGATAGCTTTTGATGAAGACCTTTATGATGTATGTGAAATATTGATCCGGAAAGGGGCTGATGTCAATCAATTACACCGGGGCAATACGCTTTTATACCGTTGTACTGAATATGGAGATACTACTTTCCTTCGGATATTGATAAACAACGGCGCAAATATTAATGAGGTTGACTATGATGGTCGGACTGTCTTACATACAGCCGCATCTAATAATAACCACGATGTCCTGGAGGTACTTTTATCCACCGGTCTGGATCCGGATGTTCAGGATAATAAAGGAAATACGCCACTTCATTTGGCGGTAAGTTTACAACAACCGGAAGCAATACGATTATTGGTTGAAAACGGAGCAGACGTAAACATTAAAAACAAGGAAGGAGAAACACCTGTAATGCGTTTAGTCTATGCACAACGAAAAACCTTTTTCAATCACAACATTGAGGATCCAAAAGCTTCCATTCTGAAATTATTGATCGATAACGGCGCTAATATAAATGTTGTCGATAAAAATGGGAACACCTTGTTACACTACTTCACTTCCCTTACAATAGATCATGATATTGTATCAATGCTGATACAAAATAATGCTGATCCGATGATCTTTAACGCTAATGGCAACCTTGCCTTTCATACTGCTTTCCTGGATGGTAATTACCGGTTTATGTTTCAACTTATTGATGCCGGATTTGACCCGGGCACTCCCGATAAAGGAGGAAATAACATCTTTCATTTGATGGTGCTTCATCAAAAATATCATCCAGGCTATAACCTTGAAGAGATATTTAAAGAACGAAATATTTCGATTAGGGGCGACAGAACCTACACCAAATTCCTTGTAAATATTTTTGATGATCCTGAAGAAGCTTTAAATGCCCGTAATGACTTAGGATTAACTCCACTCCATCTGGCTACACTTATTGGAAATACAGAATTGGCTGAAAGTCTTATTAAAGCAGGTGCTGATCCAAATATTGCGGATGATCAGGGTAACACCTGTTTGCATTTGACCATATTGAAATTTGCAGCTATGAGGGATCAAAAAAATTATTCTTATCCGGAAAAAAATCCGTTCACCTATCCGGTAAATTGCACTGAACCGATAAAATTTGACAATTATTTTGACCTGCAGATTCTCAAATTGTTATGGGCATCAGGAGCAAATCCGGAATTGGCCAATAATAAAGGTGAAACTCCGAAAGATCTGGCAAAGAAATATGGACTGGACTTAAACGTAGTTCAGGAATAATTTGAAAGCCATGAAGGATATTGCGGATATTGAAAAACTTTTCTACGACCTTTTCGGAAGCCCAAAAGAGAAGAATAAAGGCTTCAACAAAAAAGTCGCCTTTCTGATCCTGAGCGCTGAGGCGATATTTATGGACCATCGCTTAAAAAAAGAACTGGCAAACAGGCATTCAAAACCTGACTGGTATGAAATCCTTATCGAGTCGGGCAAACAATATGACTATATCCATGCAGGCTTCTCTTCCTATAGAAAAGTCATGCGGGAGAACAACCGGTCCCGGCAATGCCTGATCATCCACCGTCAGCGACGTGTTTTTGATTGGTTTTTGAAGTTTATTCCCCGAAAATATACCTCATTCATTACATCTTTATCCTTGTTTAATATTATTGTGCCTTCTGAAACATTGTCACAGGATTTCAGAAAAATCCAATAATGTACGATTAATGTATTTGAGGCTTCATGCTTTCCATTTCAAAATTCAGAGCACCCCGCTTACCGTTTGGCAGGGTGATGATACCTGTTCCTCCTAAAAAAAGCTGTAAAATATACTCCCCTTGAGAAGTGGAAAATTCGATATCACACCATGGAGAAAAACCATCACGATGTATTACTTTCTGCTCCGGATCAATGATAGAAGCATGTTCAAGAAGCTGAAAAAATGAATCTCTTTTGATCATCAATCTGGTACCCCCTGGAGAAGACATCCGTACATCGATAATTTCAGATGTCCCCGGTAATGCATCAATCTTGACGAGCCCTTTCAGGATTTCCATAAAAAACGTTATTGAGTGTTGGTAATTATATTCTAATTTTAAGAAAAATTATACTTTTATGCTGATCAATTTTACAAAAAACAGTACATTTCAGACTGGATTTTAATATTCATATCTTTGGGATTATTTCACAGTATTCGTGATTGGTTTTTTAAAAGAATTTATTCCAATAATATCCATTAAACACATATTTTTATAATTATAACCCAACTTGAGCTATTACAACACACTAAATATCAGTCGTTCTGCCACTAAAAGCGAGATAAAACATGCTTTCAGACTGCTGGCGAAAAAGTATCATCCTGATATTTCCAATGATCCGGATGCGCAT
>JBNKDZ010000669.1:0-3336 GCA_050288525.1 Cyclobacteriaceae bacterium | reverse complement strand
TTTTTAAACAATCCTATACGTTTTTCGATTTATAATAAAAAAGTTGACTATGAAAGAGTTTATCACAAAACAGAGATCATTACTTGAGGAGACGGAAAAACTTCTCAACAAACAAATAAAACTCGAAGGAGTTTCCTCAGCAATATATTTATCAATGGCTTCATGGGCTGATACCAAGGGATATGAAAATTCTGCCAGTTTCCTCTATGACCATGCCGATGAAGAGCGCATGCATATGATGAAAATTTTCAGGTATGTAAATGAAGCAGGCGGGCATGCGTTGCAACCTGAGATCACGGGAGTGCCCCATGAATTCAAATCGCTGCGTGCCATATTTGATCAGATCCTGGAACATGAGATCGTTGTGACCAAATCCATCCATACACTGGTAGATCATTGTTTCAACAACAAGGATTTTGCCACCTTCAACTTCCTGCAATGGTATGTCACCGAACAACGAGAGGAAGAAACCCTTTCAAGAAGGATCATCGAAATATTCGACATTATCGGTGAGGAAGGCATCGGTCTGTGGACCATCGATCAGGAAATCGGTAAACTGCTGGGTAAAGCATCAGGCGGAGATACCGCTGTACAGTAATATGTTGAGAAGGCTGTTTCCCCGAACAGCCTTTTTTATTTAACTACATACTGCATTAAAATAGCACACATCCATGCCCCGTAGGTTCCGAGTGCATACCCCAGAACGGCCAGCAAAACACCGACCGGTGCCAGTGACGGGTGGAATGCTGCAGCCACAACAGGAGCACTCGCCGCACCACCGATATTGGCCTTGCTTCCGATTGCAAGGAAAAAGTAGGGAGCTTTGATGATCCAGGCAATCAGAAACATGGTTGCTACATGAAACAACATCCATATTCCTCCGACGGCAAATAAGCCCGGATTGTTGAATATCTCCAGTATGTTCATTTTCATCCCGATGGTTGCTACCAGAATATAAATGAAGACACTGCCAATTTTTGAGGCTCCGGCACCCTCAAGATTTCTTGCTTTGGTGAATGAAAGAAGTAGTCCGAACGTCGTGGCGAGGATTATAAGCCAGAAAAAATTGCTTGTCAGGCTAAACCGTTCCAGAAATTTGGCATGGCTCTCGATAAAAGGTGCAATGTAGTCAGCTATCAGATGTGACAGAGCAGTGAATCCGAATGCAATACCAAGTATCATCATCAGATCCGTAAGATTGGGGATGCGGGCAATGCTAAGACTGAATTCATGCATTTTTTCCTGTAAATGTTTCACGGAAGTGTTATCTGCCTTAAAAAACCGGTCAATAGATTTCTTTTTCCCTACACCGATCAGTAAAAAGGCCATCCAGATCTCGGCCACGATCACATCTACGGTTGCCATGATCGAAAACAGTTCCCCTGAGGGATTGAACAGTTCTTTCATAGCGGTCTGGTTTGCAGCACCACCAATCCAGCTGCCTGCCAGTGTGCTCATGCCACGCCATACGGCATCAGGACCTTCTCCACCTACTACATCAGGTGCAAATGCCCCGACTATAAGTATAGCAAGGGGACCTCCGAGAATGATGGTTATGGTTCCTGTGAAAAACATGATCAGGGCTTTCGGCCCCAGCCGTACGATCTCTTTCAGGTCAATACTCAACGTCAGCAAAATCAGACAAGCCGGCAACAGATACCTGGAAGCGACAAAATACAGGTTTGAAGCATTCGGATCGACAATATGAAAGGTCGTGAGCAGGGAGGGCACAAAATAGCATAACAACAGCATCGGAAATACCTTGTAAAACTTTTTCCAAAACGGATTCTTGCTGGAGGATGTTTTAAAGATCAGGGCCAGAATTACAAGAATCAGTCCCAGTACAATGGCATCGTTTGTTATTAAAGCCGTTTTCCCTTCTGTCATAATTAACGTTTTTAAAGTTTAAATCCGGTACGTTTAACAAGCTCACTCAGTTCGCTCAGGATCATGGCTGTCGCACCCCAGACCACCCGGTCCTGAATATCGAAATAGGGAGTTTCAATACGGTATTTACCCCGGACCATCAGTTCTCCGTACTTGCGTTTATGTTCTGATATAATATCTTCCAGTCCGGTCTCGATAACCACTTGTACTTCTTTCGGGTCAGGCTTGTAGTCGGGTATTGATTCTGAGTATGCCAGTACCGGGTGAATAATAAAATTGCTGACAATAACAAATACTTCAGAAAGACTGCCGAGGATCTGCACCTGCTCCGGCACAATTCCCAGTTCTTCTTCCGACTCCCGGAGGGCAGTATAGAAAATATCTTTGTCCGTGTCCTCCATTTTTCCTCCAGGAAAGCTTACCTGTCCGGAGTGGACGCCATCATATTCTGTGCGTAGCATCAACGGAAATTTTATTTGCCCGTCCTGACCTTTGTATAACAAAATAAGTACACCTCCGGATTTTGGTTTTTGATTTTCATCAACATTTTTCAGATAGCCGTCCTGCCGGACAACGGGCAGCATGATGTTATGTGCCTGTATTCCGGGTAACGGGTTCTTCAGTTCTTTCTCCAATAATCCGACAAGAGTTGATAACATGGTTGTCTTTTTCTTTTTTGTAAAAATAATAAAGAAAAGCCATGAACAAAGAACCCGTAGGTATTATGGCTTTGACCAAAGAATTGTATATTTACAGAAAACAGCCATACAGGCCTTTAAATCCGGCAAAACACAGAAAGAACATGATTAGTGGAAAAAAGATAATCCTTGCCAGTTCGTCACCCAGGCGGCAGATGATCCTTACGGAAGCAGGGATCGACCATATAGCGAAACCTGTTGACATAACCGAAGAGTATTATGATCACCTGCATGTAGATGATGTTGCCAAATACCTGGCAGAAAAGAAAGCCAAACAATTTCCGTATATCAAAGAAAATGAGATCATCATTACAGCTGATACCACAGTAGTTGTCAATAATACGATATTGGGTAAGCCGGAGGACAAGGAAGATGCACGCCTGATGCTCACCTCCCTTTCAGGGAAGTCCCATCATGTAATCACAGGTGTTTGTATTAAAAGCAGGGAGAAAACCATCTCCTTTGATGATACCACCTATGTTGTGTTCAAGACCCTCACTGATGAAGAAATCGACTATTACATCGACAACTATGAGCCTTACGACAAAGCAGGGGCTTATGGTATACAGGAATGGATCGGAATGATCGGCGTTATAAAAATTGAAGGATCTTATTTCAATGTAATGGGATTGCCCATACATAAGTTATACGCCCATTTGCTGAGGTTTTAATTACACATTCAACAATTCCTTAAATGTGTTGATGATCAGGGTATTTTCGATCTCGACAATACATTTTGGGTCTCCGAACG
>JBNKDZ010000668.1:0-2660 GCA_050288525.1 Cyclobacteriaceae bacterium | reverse complement strand
AAAGCGGATCAATCAACTTTTTAAGTACGGGGCGACAGGGGCCTTTATAACTTTATTTGTTATTGCGGTCATTGTTATTTACAATCAACTATTAAAAGTTCGTCAAAGCAGAAAGATCCTGAACCAGAAATCTCAGCTTTTTAAGAAAGAAAAGGAGCTAAATATGCTGGAATTGAAAAATGTCATCCTCAAAGAAGAAAAGCTGAACTCTGAAATTGAAAACCAGAAATTTATTGAGAATGAACTCCAGAAAAGTCTCGAATTGAAAAGTCAACTAATCACCTCCCAAACTTTACAGATCATCCGTAAAAACAACTTTCTCGAAAAGCTAAAACAGGAGCTTGACCTCATCAAGAAAAGTGAAAAAGCCGACCGGATCACCCGCATCAATGGGCTTATGAATTCCATTAATCACGATATCACTTCAGACGAGAACTGGAATGATTTTAATATAATCTTCAGCCAGGTGCATAAAGATTTCTTTAGAAATATAAAAAACAAATATCCGGATATCTCACCTGCCGAGCTACGGCTATGTTCATTGCTGAAGCTCAACCTGCAATCCAACGAGATCGCTACCATCCTCAATATTTCCACCGACAGTCTGCGTATTGCTCGCTACCGTCTGAGGAAAAAACTCGATCTGAATAAGAATGAAGATCTGGTAAGTCATTTAATAAACATTTAACCTGTTTAACCAAAAGATAACATTGATATATCTAACTGATTTACTGGCACTTAAACTCAATGTTGCCTTTATGATACATCCGCAAAACCGGTTGTTGCTTTTTTGTTGCCATGGCTTTTCTGACAGCCCTTTACTTTTGGGCCAATGCAAACAAAACAATTATGTTCATGAGAAAAAGAATACTATCCATCATCCTGTTACTGATCCTTTCAAAAGCAGTAATAGCACAGAATGGCATCATTAAAGGGCAGATCCTTGATGAGAACAAGCTCGGAATGCCGGGAGCTGCTATAGTGGTATCCGAACTGGAAAAAGGAACGATATCGGATTCACGTGGTGACTTTGAGTTGTTCAATGTTCCTGTTGGCGAATACAACCTTGAAATCTCCTATTTAGGATATAAAAACATTAAAACGTCTGTTACGGTAAAGGAAAATGTTACTTCAACGGTCAGCATAATTCTGGAGCCGGGAGTAATTATGGGTGATGAAGTGCTCGTTCTGGGTGATCGTTTGAAAGGTCAGGCCAAAGCTTTAAGTCAGCAAAAAAACCTGATGAACATCTCCAACATTGTCGCGTCAGATCAGATCGGACGTTTTCCGGATGCCAATATCGGCGATGCGCTGAAGCGGGTGCCAGGTATTACGATCCAGCAGGATCAGGGGGAGGCCCGTGATGTCATCATCCGTGGTATTGCCCCCCAGCTCAACTCTGTTACCATAAACGGGGAGCGTGTTCCCTCAGCAGAAGGTGACAACCGAAAGATCCAGCTCGACCTGATACCCTCCGACATGATCCAGCTGATCGAAATGAATAAGGCTCTTACCCCTGATATGGACGCCGATGCCATCGGTGGCTCGGTAAACCTGCTTACACGTACCGTACCCAACGGAACACGGATATCGGGAACCCTCGGTAGCGGGTATAATTTCCTTAGCAATAAACCCATATGGACAGGTGGAATCATTGCCGGGAAACGATTTTTCAACAACAAACTTGGCGCGCTCTTAAGTGCTTCCTACAACTACCACGAATTTGGTTCTGACAATATCGAAGCTGAGTGGGTGGAAACAGATGATTATGGCGTGCTTCCTTCAGAATTTGATTTGAGAACCTATTATGTAACAAGAGTCAGAAGAAGTATTTCGCTTGGCCTTGATTATAAGCTGAACGAAAAAAATATTCTATATTTCTCCGGGATATACAACTGGAGAGATGATCGTGAAAACAGATTCCGGTTTACAGCAAGCGATCTGGAAGACGCCTATGATGAAGGGTTAATCACTGAAATCAGCACTGGCGTATATCAGACAGAAGCTTCAATACGAAGACAGACCAAAGGTGGCATCAACAACAACAGAAATAAAAATGCTCGTCTGGAAGATCAACGCATGATGAATTTTTCGCTTCGTGGAGATCATCTGATTGGTAATAAACTAAAGATCAACTGGTCCGGCTCCTATTCACGGGCATCGGAAGAACGGCTCCATGAACGCTATATATCGTATGAAAGTGGTGGACAAAGTGTGATCATGGATATCCAAAACACACAAAAACCATCTGTCCTTCCTTCCGAATCGGATAACTGGAGAACCCTGGAGTTCGATGAGATCACGGAAGAAAACCAGTTCACGTACGAAGACAATTACAACGGTAAGATTGATCTGCAACTCCCTGTCGCCAACAAAGGGATCATCAAATTCGGTGGCATCCACCGGATTAAAAACAAAGTCCGCGACAACGATTTTTTCGAAATAAAACCTGTTGAAGGTCAGAATGCAGGTGATGCACACCCAATACTTGGCGGGAGCTGGGATACCGAAGAAGAAGAATACACAGGACTGGAAATGCAACATGTGCCTGTCCGTGACCAGTCAAAATCAGATTTCCTTGCCGGGGACAAATACCAGGCTGGTAATTTTGTTACAAAAAACTTCATTGGGAACCTGAATCCGGATGATGCTACTGTTTG
>JBNKDZ010000667.1:0-9225 GCA_050288525.1 Cyclobacteriaceae bacterium | reverse complement strand
GGAAGATATATAAAGGGATCCATGAGGGGATGTTGGTAATGAAATACCAGATATTATCGGACAAGTCCGAGTGTTTTCCATTAAAGTACAGAAAAATTTGTTTGTCAATAGAATCGATCCAATCAATCATAAGGTAATATTCATTAGAAGGGATAACCGATAGCAATATTCCATAGAGCCTGTCCGGGTTCTCCTCTCCAGTTTGTCAGTGATAGATTTTTCAACAGCCACCGTTCTCCTTCATCACGCGCGGGGTCGTAAATTTTGATTCCATAATCAAACCGGATGATCAGGAATGAAAAATTCAGACGAAGGCCAAGACCTGTGCCGATGGCTATTTCTTTATAAAACCGGTCAAATTTGAAGTCACTTCCTTTTAGTGCCTCAATCTGGCTTTCACGGATATTCCAGACGTTTCCTGCATCGATAAAGAAGGCCCAGTCGAGGAATCCGATAAGTTTGCTTCTGTATTCCAGGTTTGCCTCAATTATTATCTCGCCGGGTTTCTCAATGCTGTAATCATAGAGACCGTCTTTGTCAGGGTTTTCATTCAGTGAAGGTTTTTGGGATCCCGGGCCAAGTCTTCGCGGATGCCAGGCTCTTATACTACTGCTGCCTCCTGCAAAGAAAAACTTTTCGTATGGCAGTGATTTGTTTTCACCATAGGCATAGGCTATACCGAGGTTAAGATGTGAGGCTATGCCTTTTGTTTCTCCGAGTGAGATATACCTTCTGAAATCTGCAGAAAATTTCAGGAATTGATAATATTCGAGTGCATCGTTAAATTGCTTTGGATCCACAAAGTTATAGAGGAAGCCTCCTGATTCGACAAAGAGTTTCAAAAGGGATGATTTGTTTCCGTACAAGTCATCCGGATTAAAGTTATACATCACATAGAAACTTGATGAAGTGACCAGCGAAGGGTTAAACGATTTTTTTAGCGGATTCCCCTGATTTTCCAACTCAGTAAGTAACGCATTGAATGCCGAGTCGGTGGTTGAATTGATGAGGCTTATTTCCGATAACGTTAAATTGTAAAAACGTCTTCGCTCTTTTTGCCAGTTGTAGACGATAGCACTATTAAAATTATTTCGGGTATATTCAGGACGTTGTGTTACGGAAAATCCGGAGCGGAGGGTCGTCATTGGGTTTAAATTCCCAACCTTACGTTTGTATTTTGCACTTGCAGGGATCACAAACTGCGGAAAAATAATGGACATTTTCCCGCCTGCTTCCAGACTGCTGTATACATCGTCAGTCGTAACACCGGCAACCCCTTCAAAACCAAAATACCCATTGACCTCAAGATTTTCCAGGCCTCCGAAGATATTTCTGTTTTTGAAAGAAAGGTTGTAAAAAGGACCGGGATATCCTTCGGTTACCGTAAGACCGATTTCATTCACCGTCTGATATTTTTGCAACGGACTGGTAAAGATGTTGGCAATAAAACGTCCGCCTGTGGTGTCGTAATTAATGTTTATAAATTTAAAATTGTCCAGATTGGCAAGCTGACGTTGTGTGTCGAGTGTTTTTTGCATGCTGTAAAGGCTGTCCTTGTTGATGAACACCCTCTGGTTCAACACTTTCTTTGAAAATCGTTTTTGATAGAACTGATAGGTAATGCCCCGGTACGGGAAATTCTGACGTTTCATGTCCGGCGGATATTTCACGCTTGCATCTGTTACGAAAATAACTGAATCAATGACGAAAGCTTTGTGGTATCCTCTTTTTGCAGGATTGTTGATGACCATATTGATGGCAGCTTCATAGGGCCGGATGGTGGTATCGATTTTATATACAATATATTGCCGGCTGAAATCAAAATATCCATGATCTTTAAGGAGCTTTTCTATGCGTTCCCTTTCGAGCGTCAGATTATCCTGATCATAATTGTCACCTGCTTCAATTTTACTATCTTCAATATTCTGATCAATTAGACGATAGATTGTTGAGTCATCCGTTGAATAATAAACGGTATCAATGATGTGGGGTCTGTTTTCACTGATCTTGTAAGTGACCTTTATTCTGCGTCCTGAGGTTTTAGTTTCCTGTTCGACAGTAGAATGGAAATATCCTTTTGTCCGAAGGTATAATTGCAATTGATTTTTTGTGCGTTCGGCGGTTTCTTTATCATAAACAGAAACCGGTTCACCCCATCGCATAAGAAAATTACCTTCTTTCAGGCTTTTTCGTTTTTTATCAATTTTTTTAGTTTTAATCCTTTCCAGCTTAGCTACTTTATCAGGGTTATCCGCATTTTTTGATATTTTACGGTTGTATTTTTCTTCTGTTTTGGTGATTTTATTTTCGATCTTTTGTGGTTTATGGCCTTTTTTTCCCATATGATATATCCACACATACGGAGCAACGGGAAGCAGGGGAAGTTTTTTGTTTGGCTTCTGCTGGTAGAGCACTTCAAGATATTCGGTGCTGATTTCTTTATTCCCTGTTATTCTTTGCCTTCGAAGCAAATATTCATCATCTTGCAGGTATCTCACTCCCATGCAGGAGGAGAGGATAGATATAACCATCAGAAAGAAAAATATTTTTAGCAGGTATTTATTCAAAGTCTCTCGAAGAAATTATGATTTCAAAACAACAAGCAAAGTTTATTAAAAGTTTGCAATATAAAAAATACAGAAATAAAGCCGAGACATTTATTGTTGAAGGATCAAAAAATGTTATCGAATTATTACATTCGGATTTTGAGATCACCCGGTTATATGCAACAGAGCCTTTTATTAATGACTATCCTGTTGTTAAGGATGCGTCAATACATATGACCGTTTGTACACCGGAGGAGCTTTCGAAAGCCGGCACATTTCAGACGAATACGCAATGCCTGGCACTCGTAAAGATGCAAAAGGAAAAGGAGTGTACGGAGGATGAAGATCATCTGATATTAGTGCTTGATGATATACGAGACCCGGGGAATTTGGGTACGATAATTCGAATTGCTGACTGGTACGGAATTCGAAGGATCATGGCTTCTGAGACTTCAGCCGATTTTTACAATCCGAAGGTTATAAATGCTTCTATGGGCTCCTTTTCAAGGGTACAAGTACTTTACAGAGACCTTGAGGAATACCTGACCAGACAAAAAAGATGTAAGGTGTATGGCACCTTTCTTGACGGTGAGAATGTTCATAAAGCTTCGCTCGAAGTTCCTGCGATAATTATTATGGGAAACGAGTCCCATGGTATAAACCCATCATTATCAAGACATATAGATCAAAGGATCAGCATTCCACGGTTCGGCAAAGCTGAGTCATTAAATGTTGCTGTTTCAACAGCGATTATTTGTGATCGGTTTATGGGGAATATAGGAGGAAGGAGCAAGGAACAAGGAACAAGGATGGACATGGCTTGAAATTGTCATAGAAATTTACTGATCAAAGCAGGTCACTTAAATTGGAAACAAAGACATAGAAGTTCAGTTTATTGATCTGTTTCCAGTGTTTTAATTTTTTCCCGGAGGGTTTTAATATCCTTTTTCAGTTTTTTCTTTCTTTCTTTTAATTCAAGTTGACGATTCAGCAATGCTTCCATTTTTCGTGCGGATTCCTCTTCAGATACGGCTAATTTTTCAATGTTGTCTTTTAACATTTCCTGGGCCATTTTAAGTTCTTCCGTATTTTCCTGTTGTTGTTGCATGAGTTTGATAGTGGTATCATTAGCTTCGTAGGATGAAACGATAGAGCTTAAGGTTTCGGCAATTTTATCAATAAAATCGAGTTTGAATGTATCTATTTTATCTTTAGAGATGAGTTCAAATACTCCAAGTGTAATTTCATTAAGTGTTAAAGGAATTATTACCTGATACGTATAAGGGATGTTATTTTTTGTAAGATGTCGCGTGTAACTTTCGGGTAGGTTATCATTGATCATTTTCTCCTGATCAATAAAACTGGCACCAACGAGGCCTTGTCCGATCTCTATTTTCTTTCCGATTAGTTCTTCACTATTGGGGCCATACGCAGCAACTAATCTTAAAAATTTATGGTTATTTTCTTTTTTGATCAGGTATATGGCACCCAGATCAATTCCAATATAACCACCAAGTTCGGTTACGATCTCTTTTGCCAGTGTTTCAAGATTTTCTTTTTGCGAACTGATTATATCATTAAGTTTTTCAATGCCCTCATGCTGCCATTGCTGTTCTTTTTCGTTTTCAATAAGTTGCTGCAATTCTTTATCTTTTTTTACCAGTTCAAGATTTTGCAGCTCAACTTCGTGTCGGCTTGAGTGCAGTTTGTCCCGAAGTTCTCTTCTGTCCATCCGCGATCTTTTTTCTCTCCTTCTTATTACAGCAACAATAACAGCAATAAGAAGTGTGGCAAGAGAAATGATAAACCATGGCTTCTTCCAATAGGGTGGTATTACATAAATATTCAGTGAGTAGCCTTCTTCATTCCATAAGCCATCACTATTGGATGCTTTAACCCGGAAGGTATAGCTGCCACTGTTCAGGTTAGTGTAGGTGACATATCTTTTTTCATAATTTGTTTCAATCCAATCATCATCAAAACCTTCCAGCATATATTTGTACATGTTATTTCCTGGATTTGCAAAATCAAGAGCTGAAAATTCGAAATTTATGATGTTTTCATGTGGTTGTAATTTGATGGTCTCAACAGATTGGATCGATTTGTAATCAACAATTTTATTACCATCGTAAACCGGAATGAGTTTAGACTTATTCAATATTTTAAAGTCCGTGATCACGACATTTGGAATATAGGTATTTATTAAAATCTTTTTTGGATCAAAAACATTCAAGCCTTCATTTTTGCCTCCGAATAACATCATTCCGGATCTGGTTTTTAATTTTGCCTCTCTGTTGAATTCATTGCCCTGAAGTCCGTCAGAGGCATTATAGCATTTTATTGAATCAATATCCGGGTCAAATTGAAAGATGCCGTTATTCGTACTTATCCATAAGAAACCATCATCGTCTTCAAGAATCCCTTTGATTACATTATCCGGCAACCCATTTTCTTTGGTTAAAACTTCAAACTTTCCGGTTTTACGGTCCATTTTATTTAACCCGTTGCTGGTGCCCACCCAGAAGTTGTTTCTGCTGTCTTCAAAGAGGGTTACAACATGCATACTGCTCAACGATGTTGATACTTTCGGGTCATGCAGGTACCGGGTAAAGTTATTTTTCGCTCTGTTGTACTTATGCAAACCACCTCCGGCAGTTCCTACCCATGTCGTGTTGTTTTTGTCTTCATATATAATCTGAATACTTGGACTATACAAACTGTTCGGGTCATCGACATTTGCCTTAATGTGTTTGAATGTTTCTGTCTCTTTATCAAATATGGCAATACCTGTTTTTCGCATTCCAAGCCATATTTTATTTTCGATATCCTGATGTATATACCAAACATGTTCACCTGGCAGGCTGTTGGGGTCTTCAGGATCCGGTAGATATTGTTTGAAGGTGTTATCTGGTTTATTATAAATAATGAGTCCGCTACCATACGTTCCGATATAGATGTTACCATCACGAGCTTGTGCCAAATGAATAATAGCATTGGTCGGTATCCAATCTTTCTTGTTTGGATCAGCCATATAACGTGTGAATTTTTTCTTTATAACATCAAACTTGTTTAGTCCACCACCTTCTGTGCCTACCCAAATATCACCATCAGTGTCTTCCATTATTGAGGTTACGTTTTTATAGCTTAAGCTGTTTGGATCAAGAGGATTGGGTGTGTATTTAGTGAATTTGTTTTGATAAAGATTTGTATAGTTCAATCCATTTGAATAGGTGCCGATCCAGATTGTATTGGACCTGTCGATAAATAATTCATAAATGGAATTTGTTGACAGGGAGGTGGGTGAATATTTATCGTACTGAATATGATTGATCTTTTTTGTGTCCGGATTAAAAACATCGATGCCACCTCCATTTGTCCCAATGAGGATGTTGCCATCCCAATCTTCACAAAATGATGTGATTTGCCCATGAGAAAGTCCGTATTCTCCTCCCGTTGGTTTGATATAGTTGAAAGATATTTCAATAGGGTTAAAATAGCATGCACCTCCCTCGTCGGATCCAATCCAGATGTTTCCATCGGAATCCTCAAATAAGGTTTTAACTACTATATTATTGCTCAGAGAGTCATTATAAATGTAGTTTTTGAACAATTTACTTGTGGATTGATAACAGGATATCTGACCTCCCTGCGTACCAACCCAGCATTGTCCGTTTTTTGTAAAGAGAATAGCCCCGTATCTTCCCTGAGGAAGAGATTTGTTGCTTAGCGGGTTATGACTAAAATAATCTAACACTTCAAATTCCGTATTAAAAACAACTATTCCTGAATAACCACAACCTACCCAGATATTGCTGTCAGAATCAATAGTAATTGTTTGTATGTCAGTTGTTTCATACGTAGTATTTCGATAATTAAAACTTCTGATTTGCTTAAAATGATCGTATTCGGGATAATATATGTTAATGCCTTCTTTTGTTCCAATCCATAATCTGCCAAGTTTATCTTCTATTATTGAAGTAATATGGCCATTTGACAAGGAAAGAGAGTCCTTCTGATCCGGAAAGTATGTTTTCAGATTGTATCCATCAAATCGGTTTAATCCATTATAGGTGCCAATCCAAAGAAATCCTTTATTATCCTGAAAAATACAGTCAATATTGCTCTCACTCAATCCGTCTTCGGTTGATAAACGGTGGAATTTGTTCTCAATTGCTGCTGCGTTTATTGAGTAAAAACAAAAAAGCATGAGGAAGACAACTCTCATAATTCTATTTTTTATTTTCTAATGTTTTAATTTTGGATTTAAGATTCCGGATCTCTTTTTTATATTCATTTTCCTTGTTCAGAGCTTCTTCAATATCAACCTCTAATTCTTTGATTTTTCGTAATGACATTTCTTCCGTTGCTTCCATCTCTTCAAGGTTTTGTTTTAATTCTTCCTCGGTGGAAGTTAGTTCTTCCGAATTTAGTTTTTGCTGCTCAAGTATTTCTTTTGCTTTTTCGGTGCCTCTGAAGGAGATAATAATGGATGTAAGTGTTTTGCCTGCTTTTTCAACAAAATCGATCTGATAGCTACTTAAAGGCTTAAAGGATAATAATTCAATAACCCCAACGATATTTTCATTGAGATGCAGGGGGATCAATGTGAGGTTGTCCAGAACAGTTTCTCCTAATCCGGACGATAAACAGGCAAATCCATCAGGGAGGTCATTTGTCCGGATGACCTGGATGTTGTCGAAACATTTGCCGACATATCCTTCTCCGAACTCAACGATTTTCCCTTTCTTTCTGTTTTTGTCAGGGGCATATGATGCCATCAACACCAGATGTGTATCCTGATTGTTGAGCAGATACACAGAGCCCTGGGACACATTGAGGTGTTTGACAAATTCATGTATAATGCTTTTTGATAATCCTTCAAGATCATCCTTTTGGTCACGAATAATTTCATTTACCCGCATGATGCCATTATTATACCAGTTAAGCCTTTTTTCCTGATCGATTTTATTTTTAAGCTCTTTGTCTTTTTCTTCGAGTTTTTGTTTTTGCTCTTTTATATCATTAAATCCTTTCTCAAGCATTAATTCAAGTTTGCGTTTTTCGCGTTTTATGTTTAAACTATTCACTTTGATATAGATAAATATGATCAGGATGATGCCTGCAACAAAGGATATTCTGAACCAGGTGGTTTCCCAGTAAGGAAAAGCTACATCAAGTTGAACAGAATAGCCTTCTGTATTCCAAACCCCGTCTCCATTCGCTGCCTGAACTTTAAACGTATATGTGCCTCCTTTCAGGTTTGTATAGGTGGCCTGACGTCTGTTGGAGTTTGTCGTGATCCAGTCCTCATCAAATCCTTCAAGTTTGTATTTGTATGAATTTTTGGCTGGGTTGACAAAATCAAGTGCGGCAAATTCAAATGTAATAGAATTCTGATTCACAGCAAGATGAATATTTTCAATCTCCGTTATCGAAACGGGTGATTTAGAGGTTTTTTCAGGAAGAACAGTATAGGGTGAATTCAGAATGTTTATATTAACGACGGATACTTTTGGTATATGTGGGTTGTCCATTATGATGTTGGGATTCAGTACGTTAAAGCCTTTTTTGCCCCCGAAATACATGATCCCGTTTTTATCTGTTATTTGAGCAGACACGAAATATTCCTTTCCCTGAAGACCATCACTGGTATTATAATTTTTGATAATTTTCTTTTCCGGATGGAATTTAAATATCCCATTATTGGTGCTAATCCACAGAAAGCCTGAATAATCCTCTAATATACCATTTATCGTATTGTCAGGAAGTCCGTCATCTGTTGTATAAACCTTAAATCTTCCTGTTTCACGATTCATTAAATTTAGTCCATGCTCGGTGCCCACCCAAAATTGATTCCTGCTGTCTTCATATATCACACGTACATTCTGGTGGCTTATGGATTGGGGGTCATTGGAGTCGTGTGCATAAACAGCAAATGTTTCCGCATCACGGTTATATCGATACAGGCCACCTTCACTGGATCCGGCCCATATGGTTCCATGTTTGTCTTCATAAATATATAATATCACCGGCATTGGGATATCACCCGTTACCTCCGAATAGTGCCTGATTTTTTTCATGTTTTTGTCCAGGATATCAATACCGTTATTTAAATATCCCAGCCAGATATATCCCTGACTATCCTCAAGTATGTACCATACATGTTTGCCTGAAATGCTTTCAGGGTCATCAGGATCGGGTAAATACTGCTTGAAGATGTTTTTTCCCTTGTCATATACTGTCAGGCCATTGTTGTAACTTCCCATATATATTTTGCCTTCTTTATCGAGGGCCATATGAATAATTATGTTGGTCTGGATCTTGTTTTTATCAGTTGGATCTGCCTTATAGATTTTAAACTTTTTGGTTTTTTTATCAAAATAATTTAAACCTCCGCCATCTGTTCCAACCCAGATATCCCCATCCTTATCTTCCAGGATTGCCCGTACATTGTTGTTGCTTAAACTGCTGGAATCCAGTGGATTTACTTCGTATTTTTGAAATTTTAATTTGTACGGATTGTGATAATTGAGGCCTCCGGTGTTGGTGCCAACCCACAAGGTTTCAGAATCGTCGATATACAGATCATATATCATATTGGAATTCAGAGATCTGGGGTTGATCGGGTCATATTCAAGATGGCCTGTCTTTTCATTGTCAAGGTTAAAAATGTCTATAC
>JBNKDZ010000666.1:0-13826 GCA_050288525.1 Cyclobacteriaceae bacterium | reverse complement strand
TACTTTAAATCCTGCAGTATCCTCCATTGAGAATTTTTTTTTTGAATATATCTGTAAATGTTTAAAAAAAATATAAAATATTCAACAAAGTAGATCTTTAATGGTAATTAGTATCGTAATATCGATCAAATTTCCAATATCATAATTATTATTTTCCATTCGTATTGTTTCATTTCGGGTTTTATAATTGATTTTTTTACTTTACTTTTGCCGGAAATTATATCAATTGTTGTAGATCAAATTATTTATAATGGTTTTTTATACAAAGGACAAATAATTAGTCGCTTAATAAGTTTTTGAAAATAAACCAATTAACCATATTGTGAATCGTTTAATCTGAGTACATCACTCGTTTTTAAAGAAAAATAAAAAAAAATCAAAAAAAGATTCATCGGATTTAAACGTTTTAAAAAAATATGTGTCTATAGAAATGAAAACAACTATATAATTGTAATTACCAAACTTAATGAAGTACAGCATTATTATATACTTATCGCTAGTTGCAATTTTCTACCTTTACTGCACGAAAGATTTGAATGTTATTCGCATCTCAAAACCTGAAGAAATGAAGGATCATTCAACCATGGCATCCAATCAGATCAGACTAGATTCGGTTTATACCGGAATATTTTACGATAGTACAGATGATTCCGGTACGTATTTTTTTCAAAATGTTTCCCATAACTATCCCGTTAGTGAAAACGATCAGTCAGGATCCGGTAAAATGCAGTGACGTTTTTATTTTTTTATAAGTCAAAATCTTCAGGTAACGCCCGAAAATCATTTAAATGATGGTTTTTCTTGTTAATTATAAAACATTTTAACTGTTTTAAGCTTATAATTCAGGAAACTTAAAATCTTACCTGCCATGCATGATTATCCATGGATAAAGAACTATCCTGCCGGTATTTCCGATGATATTGATCCGGACAGGTTTTCTTCCATTATCCACCTCCTGGAAGATTCATTTAAGGAATATGGTAACAGGACAGCTTATGAAAATATGGGCAAGAAGCTTTCATTTATCCAGATGGATCGCCTTTCTGCGCAATTTGCTGATTTCTTGCAAAATACATGTTTGCTTAAACCGGGTGATCGGATCGCTGTCCAGATGCCGAACCTCCTTCAATGGCCTGTCGTGGTCTTCGGGGCTATAAGAGCAGGTATGATCGTGGTAAATACGAATCCGTTGTATACCTCCAGGGAGATGTTGCACCAATTTCAGGATGCAGGGGTAAAAGCGATCGTTATTCTGGCAAATTTCGCTTCCAATCTTCAGAAGATAATTCATGAAACGGAAATTAAAACCGTAGTAATAACCGAAGTTGGAGATATGTTTGGGGGAATTAAAAAATCTGTAGTTAACTTTGTTGTCAGGCATATTAAAAAAATGGTTCCTTCCTATAAAATTGAAGGAGCAATTTCGTTTAAGCATGCCATGAAATCCGGGAAAAAAGGAAAATTTATCACAGCTGATAAAAATGGTGATGACATTGCCTTTTTACAATACACAGGCGGAACAACTGGTATATCGAAAGGCGCTGTGCTTTCTCACAGGAATATTCTGGCCAATATGGAACAGATTTGCGAATGGATGAAGCCAAAATTAGGTTATGGTAAGGAGATTATGGTTACTGCTTTACCTTTGTACCATATTTTTGCGTTGACCGTTAATTGTCTTGCAATGTTAAGAATAGGGGCTTCTAATATTCTTATTACCAATCCAAGAGATATGAAGGACTTTTTAGGAACGATTAAAAAGATCCCTTTTTCAATAATCACTGGTGTGAATACCTTGTTTAACGGCATGCTCAATCACCCGGATTTTAAAAAATGTGATTTTTCCAATCTGAAGGTGTCGGTTGGGGGAGGAATGGCGGTTCAGGATGCTGTTGCTGATAAATGGAAAAAGATTACCGGTACAGCTCTTGTCGAAGGATACGGACTAACAGAAACATCTCCGCTTTTGTGTTGCAATCCCATTGATGATACAGAAAGAACAGGAACGATAGGTATGCCGGTGCCGGGAACCGAAATCCAGATAATGGATGACAGTGGGACACCATTGCCGGTAGGTGAAGTAGGTGAATTATGCGCCCGGGGTCCTCAGGTGATGAAAGAATACTGGCATAAACCGGATGAGACCCGACTTGTTTTTGTAAACGGGTACTTTCGAACAGGTGATATCGCTGTAATGGATAATGACGGATTCCTGAAGATTGTTGACCGGAAAAAGGAGATGATAAATGTTTCCGGATTTAACGTATATCCCAACGATATTGAAAATGTCATTGCCTCTCATCCCAAAGTTCAGGAAGTCGGAGCGATAGGTGTTCCGGACTCCAAATCAACGGAGATCGTAAAGGTTTTTATAGTGAAAAAAGATGAATCACTGACAGAAAAAGAGATCCTGGAATATTGTAAGGAGAATCTGACACGGTATAAAATGCCAAGGGTGGTGGAATTCAGAAAGGAATTGCCGAAGTCAAATGTGGGAAAGATCCTGCGAAGGGTGCTTAAGGAAGAAGAATCATAGCATCTGAAAAACATATGTATTTTTTATTAGCATGAAATTTCATTTTATACTGGTTTCGCCCGGTGTGCCTGAAAATATTGGGGCTAGCGCAAGGGCGATAAAAACAATGGGGTTCTCAGATCTGAGGCTGGTAAATCCGGCTGATCACCTGTCGGATCCTGCAAAATGGCTGGCTCACGGATCAGCGGATATACTGGAAAATGCCAGAATCTTTAATACGTTTGAAGAAGCAATCGCAGATCTGGATCTTACCATTGCCACATCATCAAAAAAAAGAAATGTGCGGTTTGATTATTACCATCCCAGGGAAGTGAAAAATATCCTTCAGGAAAAATCAGACCATATTGATACCATAGGGGTAGTCTTTGGGAGTGAAGAAAGTGGGTTAAGTAACCATGATCTTGAATGTTGTGATATAATTTCAACGATTCCCATCTTCAATCCATACCCATCCTTAAATCTTTCTCAGAGTGTGATGATTTATGCCTATGAATTATCATCCCTGATCCGAGACCGGGCGAATAACGCACCATTAAAAGAAGATGACCGGTATCTTATAGCAGAACTTAAAAAACAATCTGCAAAAGTCTTATCCGCCTCCGGAATTGAAAAAACACATAATCTTTATAACAGAATCATGGAAAGAATAGTTGTTTCAGGAAGAGATGATATCCATCTTATGCTCTCCTTTTGCAAAAATTTGCTTAAGAAGCTGCAATGAAGTGATACCAAAAGGATTATGTACCATGAAGTTAATGAAGACCATTCTTTTTACATGCGTTTTGTTTGTGGTTTTAAGTTGTGGAAATCAAAATGAAGACCAATCAAAAATTAGTATAAAACCAGATGTCGACAACGGAGGCATCACCCTCCCGAAAAATTTCGGAGCTTTGGTTGTGGCAGATGAGCTCGGCAGGGGTCGACATCTCTCTGTGAATGACAATGGAGATGTTTATGTGCACCTGGTTAAACCAAATGAGGATGGTAAAGCAATTATCGCGCTTCGAGATACAACCGGGGATGGGAAAGCGGATATTGTTAAAGGATTTTCCGATGTAGGTGGTACCGGAATTAAGATACATAACGGATACCTGTATTATGCTTCGCGTATAGAAATTTATCGGTCTCTTTTAAATGAACGAACCTTACTTCCGGAGGATAACAACGAATTAATGGTCCGGATGGTGGAAGGTAGCGGCCATATGGAGAAATCCTTTGATTTTGACGAACAAGGTAATATGTATGTGAATATTGGTTCAATATCAAACGCCTGTCAGGAACAACAACGAACAAAAGGCTCGCCGGGCCTTGACCCGTGTCCGGAATTAACCACCAGAGCGGGAATATGGAAATTCAGTGATAACCTGCCGGATCAACAACAGGATGAGACATTGCGATATGCCACCGGGATACGAAATGCTATAGCCCTTAGCTGGAATGAATCCACCGGAAAACTTTATGGTGTACAACATGGAAGGGATGATCTGCACCGATACTGGCCCGAACATTATACGGAAGAACAAAATCTCGAATTACCCGCTGAAGAGTTTTTCGAAATTGAAGAAGGAGATGATTTTGGCTGGCCGTATTGTTATTGGGATCAGTTTATGTCAAAAAAACTTCTTAATCCGGAGTATGGAGGAGATGGAAAAAGTACCGGACGTTGTGAGAATATTAAAGAACCATTGGTTGGTTTTCCCGGACATTGGGCTCCAAATGATCTGCTCTTTTATACAGGAAATATGTTCCCTGAACGTTACAGAGAAGGAGCTTTTATTGCTTTCCATGGTTCATGGAACAGACTAGGGCACGAACAGGCCGGGTTTAATGTTGTGTTTGTGCCCATGAAAGATGGAAAACCTATAGGTCCGTGGGAGGTTTTCGCAGATGGCTTTAAAGGAGAAAAAAGCATAAACAGTCCCGGCGATGCCGAATTTCGTCCTTGTGGATTGGCAGAAGGTCCTGATGGCTCCTTATATGTTGTGGATTCTCAAAAAGGACGGGTATGGCGCATCGTATATTTTCCGCAGGGAATTACGGATCATGTTGCATCAGGAGAGACAACCGAAGACGCCGAAGATACTGGAGCTGCAAATAATACGGATGTATCGGAATCCCGCATGAATGCCGGTAAAATCGTTTATAATGCCTACTGCCTGGGCTGTCATATGGAAAACGGCAAAGGAGTACCGGGCGTATTTCCACCTTTATTCGGTACTGATTGGATTGATGGAGATAATGAGAAGCTGATAAAGGTGCTCTTGGACGGTATGGATGAACCAGTCCGGATCAACGGTGAATATTATCAGAATGTCATGCCGTCCCAGGCATTTCTGTCGGATGAGCAAATTGCAGATGTTTTAACGTATGTACGAAAAAGCTTTGGCAATAACGGAGCATCCGTTTCGGCAGAGGAAGTAAAGAGGCTCAGAAAGTGAACAAACAGGTCTGAAGTATTTGATGATCGATTGGATTTTTCATTAAAGATGAAGTAATTTTGCCATATATCTTTGTTTAATTAAACCATACTACTTTGAAACTTTTTGACTTGTCAGGGAAAATTGCCCTTGTAACCGGAAGCACCGACGGATTGGGAAAAGCAATAGCACATGGATTGGGTGAAGCAGGCGCTACCATAATCATCAATGGTCGCACATCAGTTGAACGGGTAAATGCAGTGGTAGAAGAATTTGAAAAGGATGGCATCAAAGCATATGGACATATGTGTGATGTTACCAGTGAGGAATCTGTGAAAGGAATGGTCCGGGAAATCGAAAAAAGTATCGGCCCCATTGATATTCTTGTAAATAATGCAGGCGTTAATCTTCGGTCAAAGCTTGAAGAGATGTCGCTCGAAACGTTTACCGGTAATATTAATACAAACCTGATAGGGCCGTTTATAGTGTCAAAGGTAGTTGTTCAGGGGATGATTCAACGTCGTCAGGGCAAAATCATCAATATGTGCTCCATGATGAGTGAACTGGGACGCGATAGTGTAGGAGCCTATGCCGCCTCCAAGGGAGGACTAAAAATGCTTACAAGAAATATGGCTACCGAATGGGCAAAATACAATATTCAGGTAAATGGTATAGGTCCCGGATATTTCGAGACACGTATCACCGAGCCACTTCGAACACCCGGCAATCCGTTAAATGAATTTATTATCAGCCGTACTCCGACAGGAAGATGGGGCAAACCGGAAGAACTCGCAGGAGCAGCGATCTTTCTGGCGTCCAAAGCCTCAGACTTTGTAAATGGTCATATATTGTATGTTGATGGAGGTATTTTGGCTACTATCGGAAAGCCTGAAGGGGAAGAGTGAATGTAGTAGATAAAGTAAAAGGGGCAAGGACAGGTTTTGCATAGGGCGTAGGGCATAGAGCAAAGCGTAGGGTTTCCGAATGATTGAGGATCCAATGCCGTGGTACGTGTCCTCACGTGTCCTCATGAAAAAACCAAAATGCCGTGGTTACCGTGGTCCTCACAAAACACCACTTCGCACTATCCAACTAAAGAGTATTAACTGCTATTATTACAAATTGTCCTTACATTTTACCGGCAAAACGGATCAATCGGTATTTCTGGGGATAGAGATATTTAAGCATAAATTTTAGATAATCTAAAAAGGGAAAAATCAATACTGCTTACTTAGAATTACATGCTTAACAAATCATTTATCAATCAGAAGAATGACTTCATTGGAAAGAGGGAGAAGGATTTTGCAAATTAAGGGATCAAAGAATTTGATTTTTAGTAGATACCAACCTGACAGCGTCCATAGACCTGTCAGCGTTACTATTGACGACACCACTCAACATTTATTAGCCAATTTTGTCTGGAGCAGAATTTTAATTTGCTGAGACACGAACCAGGGTATTGTCCGCTTGCTACTTACTCATACTCCAAGCTACCCTACGCCCTATAAGCTTCAAGAAACTTATTTTTCTATCCCCAGATTTACCGACTGATCCGGCAAAACTCATATTCTCTGTATTGTTTTACACAAAAGCCCGCCGAGGAGTAGCACAAATAGCGTTGAGCAAATCTCCTTCCTGAATGAAATCAAAATCCTGTAATTCGGAAAATCCTGATTCAGATATTTGGTTTAAAGAATGATCGTCCGGTTGTTAAAGACGAATACCCTGTCTTCAAAGACCAGTCTTAATGCATTTGCCAATACGATCTTTTCAATATCACGACCGGCCTTTGCCATGGCTTTGTCGTCGTTCTTATGATTGGTGTGGTTAACATCCTGCATGATTATCGGGCCTTCATCAAGGTTGTCATTTACGAAATGGGCGGTTGCGCCGATCAGCTTAACACCTCTGTTATAAGCTTGTTCATAGGGCTTGGCCCCGATAAATGCCGGGAGGAATGAATGATGAATATTGATGATCCGGTTTATGAAATGACGGGTAAAATGCGGTGTAAATATGCGCATATATTTTGCCAGAACAAGAAATTCTGGATTGTACTGATTTATAATAGCCAATATTTTGTCCTCATGTTCCTGTTTGTTTAAGCCTTCGGTTGGAACGTAATAATAAGGGATATCAAATTTTTTGGTGAAATCCTTCAAATATTCATGATTACTTATGACCGCCTGTACATTGGCCTTCAATTCTCCAAAATGATGCCTTACCAGAAGATCACCTATGCAATGGTACTCTTTTGTGGCAAGTATGATAATATTTTTTTTACGCTTTTCGTGTAATTGAATATGCGCATTTTCAGGGAGGGCCTTGCTGAGTTTGTCGTATACTTCAGATCGCTTTATATTTCCTACAATCTCCGACCGCATAAAAAAATGGTCCTTATTATGATCAACGAATTCCTCATTTTCAATGATGTTAATCCCATGATCAAATAAAATGCCTGATATTTTATGTATCAATCCTTTTGCATCCGGGCAATCAATCTTTAAAGTATAATTCATATATGTCGTAATCAAATAAAGGTCAATATTACAATTATTACGGAAAACGGACAAAATATTGTTCATCCTTTTAAACTTTGATTAAAACATGTATATAGCCCGTTTATGTATAAAATGGTTAAGTTTTATGAAATGCGTTTGTCAAAACAGGGCATTTTCCTTTAATTAGAGGATTGTCAACTAAAATAGTAAGAGAAAAGTGGTTAGATTGAAAGGATTTTTATTCATAATAGCCCTGTTTCTTTGTCAGCAAACAACAGGGCAGGCTCCAAAACGTTATACATCTTCAGAAATATTTCTCAAACTTCAAAAGCTCAATGTTTTGGGGAATGTGTTATATGTTGCAGCACATCCGGATGATGAAAACACACAATTAATAACCTGGCTGTCAAACGAGAAAAAAGTTAATACGGGTTATTTTTCTTTTACGCGGGGTGACGGCGGACAAAATCTTGTGGGGCCCGAGATCCGGGAACAACTCGGGGTTATCAGAACCCAGGAACTGCTTGCAGCACGACGCATTGACGGAGGGAAGCAATTCTTTAGCCGGGCAGTTGACTTTGGCTATTCGAAAAACCCGGATGAAACATTTAATATCTGGGATAAACAAAAAGCACTTGCTGACCTGGTATATGTGATCAGGTATTTTAAGCCGGATCTGATAATTACCCGATTCAACAACATCCCCGGGACAACTCATGGTCATCATACGGCATCTGCAATACTAGCCCATGAAGCCTTTAAAAAGTCAGGAGATCGCAATGCTTTTCCGGCACAATTAAAAGATGTGGACACGTGGCAACCAAAAAGTCTTTACTGGAATGCGTACTGGTGGTCCAGAAGTGCATATCAAAAAGATACTTCTGAGTTGATAAAGGTCAATGTAGGGGCATATAATCCTTTGATAGGAAAATCCTATTCTGAAATAGCTGCCAGTAGCCGAAGCATGCACAAAAGTCAGGGGTTTGGCATGACCGGCCGAAGGGGCGATATTTTGGAATATCTGCAGTTTGAAATGGGAGAGAAGTCTGATAAGGATCTTTTTGGGAATGTGGATATTAGCTGGAACAGGGTAAAAGGCGGAGAACATATTTCACGTAAAGTGGAACAGATTCTGGAGAAATATAACGTGGATGATCCTGCGTCGATATTGCCTGATCTTTTTCAATTACGAAAGGATATTTCAGGCGTTAAGGATGATTACTGGCGATCTGTTAAGATTAAAGAAATTGATGAAATTATTGTAGCCTGTGCCGGGATGTTTGTTGAAGTAAAAGCAATCAGCCGTTTTGCATGCCCGGGAGCAAGAATGGAGTTGGATTTTGAATTGATCAACAGATCCGGGGCACAAATCCATTTAGAAAAATATGAAATATCAGGTGTCCAAAAGGATTCTGTATTAATCGAACCTTTATTGTTGAAGCAGAATAAGGACATTGATTTCAGGACGGACATTCAAATACCGGATGAAATGCAGGCTTCCCAGCCGTATTGGCTTCAGAAAAAGGGTTCACTCGGAATGTTCGAAATCCCGGAACAAAGGATGGTATCCATGCCAGAAAATCCTCCGGCTCTGACAGTAAAATTCTTTTTCGGTTCAGAGGGTAATTCATTTAGCCATGAGGTTCCGGTGGTGTATAAGGAAAACAGTCCTGTTGACGGAGAGCTATACAGACCATTTATTATTGCTCCTCCCGTCTTTGTGAATATGCCGGGAGAGGTGATTATATTTTCTGAAGAGGAGGCGAAGTCTGTGGAAATAAAGATAAAATCAGGTGCAGCAGGTATATCGGGTTCCTTATCACTCAAACTTCCGGATGACTGGAAAACAGAGCCGGCCAACTATGATATTAGACTGGGGTCAAAAGGAGAAGAACAGGTCTGTTTGTTTTCTGTAGTGCCTCCGAAACACCCTGAAAGTGTAGAAGCTAAAGCTATTGTAGAGATAAATGGGGAAGAATATAACTATAGCATTTCCGAGATTACATACGATCATATTCCTCAACAAACGTTGTTTATGCCAGCAATATCACGTTTTGTAAAGCTGGACTTGAAAAAGAATGGTGAAAAGATCGGATATGTTATGGGGGCCGGAGATAACATCCCTGATAATCTGAGACAAATAGGATATGAGGTGGATATTCTGAATGACCTGGAGATCAATAATGGTGAACTTGATCAATATGATGCAATAATTTATGGAGTAAGAGCACTGAATACAGTTGATAAACTGAAATATGATCATGAGAAGTTTCTGGAATATGTGAAGAGAGGCGGAACACTTATCATTCAGTACAATACAAATTCAAAACTGGTGACAGACAATTTTGCTCCTTATCCTATGGAACTTTCTAGGGACAGAGTTACTACTGAAGAAGCAGAAGTTCGGGTTTTACTGCCCGATCACAGGGTCATGAATTATCCGAATAAGATAACATATGAAGATTTTGAAGGATGGGTGCAGGAACGGGGATTGTATTTTCCCGGCACCTGGTCGAATGATTACCAGGCAGTATTATCCAGCAATGATCCGGGGGAGAATCCATTGGACGGAGGACTGTTGATCGCTAAATATGGAGAAGGATACTATGTTTACACTGGTTATTCGTGGTTCAGAGAGCTCCCCGCCGGTGTTTCCGGAGCGTATAGGATTTTTGTAAATCTGATCTCCTTGTCAGATTAAGGAATGAGTAGCAAAGCGCGATAAAAAGGTGTAAAACAGTTTTGAATATTACGTCGTCTCGTAATTGTCAGGATTTTTTTATGAAGGTTGTTGGTTTTTTCTAAATTGTATAAAAAAAATATAACCATATGAAAGCAAGACTCACAATCCACACACTCGCATTGGCACTTATTTTTACAATTTTTGCTTGTGGAGGAAAAGAAAAGGAAGCAAAACAAGACGCTGAAAGTCCTGAAAACATGACTGAGGCCATTGAAGATCTTAACAATGAAATGGAGGAGATCAAGGAAGAAATGGAAGAACGTCAGGCCTCAGGCGATACAGAAGTATTACATTACGAGGAACTGGCTAAGTTTTTACCGGATTCGTTCAAAGGATATAAAAAATCTGATGATATGGATGGCGGTACAACCACTATACCGGGATCAGGGGCGTTTTCTTCTGTAAGTCAGCAATATGAAAATTCAAACGGAGACTACGTTAATGTTGCCATCATCGATTATTTTGCCACACAAATGATGTTAACAGCTGCTATGGCCGCCTACAACACCGGCATGACAATTGATACCCCTGATATGCTTATGAAAGGGTTCAAGATATCAGATGATGTAAAAGGATGGCAGCAACTTGAAAAAGATGAGAAAATATCTCATACGATCGTTTCGGTTGCAAACCGTTTTTATGTCGCTGTAGAAGCGGATAATCAGGGTAATACAGACTTGACAAACTCAGTTGTTGAAGATGAGATTGATCTTAAAAAGCTGGCTTCCATGAAATAGGGCGAAGGAAGAATATGTATATAAGAGACTGTCTCAAAAGCAGTCTCTTTTGTTTTGGATGTATATCTCTTGAAATAAAAAAGCCATTGACAGGACAATGGCTTAATTGTATTTTTATGAAATCCGGAATAATTACATACTTCCCGGTATTCTGTTTAAGGCATCAATGAAAGCTTCAACAGAGGCTGTGATAATATCAGTGTTGGCTCCAAAGCCATAGTATATCTGACCCTGATGATCCACTTGAATATGTACTTTTCCAACATCGTCGCTTCCCCTGGTGATGGCCTGGATCAGGAATTCTTCAAGGATCACTTTTCGTTTAATGATATCCTTGACGGCTTTAATAGCCGCATCCACCGGACCGTTTCCGGAAGAAGTTGATTCAAATTTCTCGCCTGCAATATTAAGTATTACCGAAGCCATACAGGTAAGACCTTTTCCGGATACAACCTGCAGGTATTCCAGTTTAATTCGACGATCTTCCTTTTTGATATCACCAACCAGCAATCCGATATCTTCGTCTTTAATGTCTTTTTTCTTGTCAGCAAGCTTCAGGAATTCCTGGTATACGTCATCCAGCTTTTCCTTGTCGAGGTCATATCCAAGCATATTCAACCGGTGCTTAAGAGCTGCTCTTCCACTTCTTGCAGTAAGTACGATCGATGATTCATTGATCCCGACATCTTTGGGATCGATGATCTCATAGTTTTCTCTTCGTTTCAATACACCATCCTGGTGAATTCCGCTTGAATGGGCAAAGGCATTTCGTCCGACAATAGCTTTGTTCGGCTGAACAGGCATGTTCATAAGTGTAGAGACCAGTCGGCTACACTGATAAATATTTTTGGAATTGATATTTGTGTCGATATCAACTTCTTTATGGCTTCGAAGGATCATAGTTACTTCTTCCAGAGAAGTATTTCCTGCACGTTCACCAATACCATTGATGGTCACTTCAGCCTGTCGGGCACCGTTAAGGATACCAGAGATCGTATTGGCGGTTGCCATACCCAGGTCGTTGTGGCAGTGCGTGGAAATGATGGCATTTTCGATGCCTTTAACATTTTCCATCAGGAAACGGATCTTTTCGCCATATTCATGCGGCAGACAATATCCGGTTGTATCCGGAATGTTTACTACAGTAGCCCCCGCTTTGATAACAGCTTCTACAACGCGGGCAAGGTATTCATTTTCTGTACGTCCTGCATCTTCAGCATAAAATTCGACGTCTTCAACATATTTTTTAGCATGCTTAACTGCCCGGATGGCACGTTCGATGATCTCGTCCTCGTTGGAATTGAGTTTGTAGTTGATGTGGTAGTAGGAAGTTCCGATACCAGTGTGTATTCTTCCTTTTTTAGCATATTTAAGAGCATCGGCGGCAACATCTATATCTTTTTCAACGGCACGGGTTAGTGCGCAAATGGTTGGCCAGGTGACGGCCTTAGAGATTTCAACCACTGAATTAAAGTCTCCCGGACTGGAGATGGGAAAACCTGCTTCGATCACGTCGACGCCAAGTTCCTCTAGTCTCTTCGCCACTTCAATTTTTTCAACAGTATTTAACTGGCAACCAGGGACTTGTTCGCCGTCCCTCAATGTTGTGTCGAAGATGTATAATCTATCCGCCATGACTTTGGTATTTAATGTGTAATAATTTTATAAGTAAATAATGGGTATTAAAAATTTAAAAAGGAACCGGGGAATCATATATCCGGCTACATTAAAACTGACTGTGGTAAATACAGATCTACAACAACTTCATGTGCATTATAAGCACAGAAGAAATTTTAAATGAATATGTAGCAATGGATAATGCATAATTCCCCGGTTATACAGGATGTTTTTATTTGTTATCAGGTCTTAATTTCCTTACTGCAGCACCTGCCTGCCACAATTCTGATTCTCTCATTTCTTTAAGCTCTGCTTCCAGTGATTTTTTGTAATCAGGACCACTTGTTTTTTCAAGAACAACCCTGGTTTCTTCACCGGTTTTCACGCTGTTGTAAAGATCTTCAAAAACAGGTAATACAGCAGCTCTGAATTTATGTCTCCAGTCAAGAGCACCTCTTTGTGCTGTTGCACTACAGTTGGCATACATCCAGTCCATACCATTTTGGTCAACCAGACGGATCAGACTTTGAGTAAGCTCTTCAACCGTTTCGTTGAATGATTCACTTGGGCTGTGTCCGTTTTTGCGAAGCACTTCATACTGAGCTTCCATCATACCAGCGAGTGCTCCCATGAGAACGCCTCTTTCGCCGGTAAGGTCACTGTACACTTCACTTTTGAAGTCAGTAGGAAAGAGGTATCCTGAGCCGATAGCGATACCAACAGCAAGTGTTCTTTCTTCTGCTTTTCCGGTATAATCCTGGTAAATAGCATAACTTGAGTTAATACCAGATCCGTTCAGGAAATTTGTTCTAACGCTGGCACCTGATCCTTTAGGAGCAACTAGAATAACATCAATATTTTCCGGAGGAACAACACCGGTTTGTTCGCTATAGGTTACGGAGAAACCGTGAGAAAAATACAAGGCATCACCTTCTTTCAGGCAAGGCTTAAGTATTGGCCAGATAGCTCTTTGTGCAGAGTCAGAAACAAGGTATTGTATGATCGTACCTTTTTCAGCAGCTTCCTCAATCGGGAAAAGAGTTTCGCCTGGTACCCATCCGTCTTTAACGGCTTTGTCCCAGTCTTCTTTAAATTCAGGAGCCTGACCAATAATAACTTTAAAACCATTGTCTTTCATGTTAAGGGCCTGGGCTGGTCCCTGAACACCGTAACCAATGATTGCAATAGTTTCATCTTTTAATACTTCTAAAGCTTTAGAAACAGGGAATTCTTCCCTGGTAACGACGTTTTCTTCAACGCCACCAAAATTAATTT
>JBNKDZ010000665.1:0-5141 GCA_050288525.1 Cyclobacteriaceae bacterium | reverse complement strand
AGGATGATAGCCTGAATCGGCATCAGCCAAATAGGGAAATTTCCTCCGGTGTGTTCTAACAACAACGCCACAAAACGCTCCATACTTCCAAACGGCGCACGGTGAATCATGATCGGGCGGTGTAATTCGTTGTCACTACCTTTATAGGTCAGCTCAAAACGCTCGGGTAAATTATAATCCACCTGAATTGTTCCCAATTGCCAGCTGCGTTTCAAAGCATCTTTCACCATAAAATCCAGTTTTGGCCCGTAAAATGCCGCTTCTCCCAATTCGGTGATGGTTTCAAGTCCTTTTTCCTGAGTTGCTTCAACGATGGCTTTCTCAGCTTTTTCCCATGCTTCATCATCGCCGATGTATTTGGATTTGTTATCCGGATCGCGCAATGATATCTGTGTCACAAAATCTTCAAAGCCCAGGGATTTGAATACGTACAGCACCAGGTCGATAACCTTTTTAAACTCATCCTTGACCTGATCGGGTCGACAGAATATATGTGCATCGTCCTGTGTAAATCCTCTTACCCGTGTCAGTCCGTGCAATTCACCACTTTGTTCATATCGGTAAACCGTACCGAATTCTGCCAGTCGTAACGGAAGATCCCGATACGATCTCGGGCGTGATTTGTAAATCTCACAGTGGTGCGGGCAGTTCATTGGTTTTAGCAGGAACTCCTCATTTTCACTTGGGGTATGGATAGGCTGAAATGAATCAGCTCCGTATTTTTCGTAATGGCCGGATGTGACATATAGCGCTTTTGCTCCTATATGAGGTGTAATCACAGGCATATAGCCGGCTTTTTTTTGAGCTTTCTTAAGAAATTCCTCAAGCTTTTCCCTCAATTCGGCTCCCTTTGGCAGCCATAAAGCCAAACCCTGACCTACATTTTCAGAAAACGTAAAAAGGTCAAGCTCTTTGCCCAGCTTCCGGTGATCCCGTTTTTTTGCTTCTTCGAGCAGGGTGAGATATTCATCCAGTTCCTTTTTCTTTGGAAACGTTACTCCATATAAACGCGTCAGCTGTTTACGGGATTCATCACCTCTCCAGTAGGCTCCGGCAACATTGGTAAGTTTGATGGCTTTGATATTGCTTGTGTCAACGATATGAGGTCCGCGGCACAGATCAACAAAATTTCCTGATTTATAAAAGGTGATGGAACCATCCTCCAGCTCTTCAAGCAATTCGAGTTTATACTCATCTCCCTTTTCGGAAAAGTATTTGATTGCTGATTCTTTATCTATTTCTTCCCGATTAAAGGTATTCTTTTGCCTTGCCAGTTCATACATCTTGGTTTCCACCTTTTCCAGTTCTCCGGCTTCGAAGGTTTTATCACCAAAATCCACATCGTAATAAAAACCTGTTTCCACAGATGGCCCTATCCCGAATTTAATTCCCGGGTACAATGCTTCGAGCGCTTCGGCCATCAGGTGTGCCGATGAATGCCAAAAAGCTGCTTTTCCTTCCGGATCATTCCAGGTAAGCAATTGCACCTTTGCATCTGTTTGGATCGGACGCGTGGCATCCCACACTTCTCCATTAACTTTGGCTGCAAGTACATTTCTTGCCAGCCCTTCACTAATACTCAATGCAATTTCCATTCCTGTTGTTCCAGCAGGATATTGTTTCACCGACCCGTCAGGCAAGGTAATATTTATTAAAGAATCACTCATTTTGGAATTTTACTATCTAATTTAATTCTAATCGTTTTGCAGGCTTAATTGAGTCCATCTGACTTTGAATTGCCTCTTTTCGTTTTAAATCACGCAAATATGCAATTTTTCTTTCGAGTTTTTGTAATTCCTGGCGCGCAATTATTGCAGTAGTGTCAATTTGTAATATATTTTCATAGATGCCTTTAGCCTCATTGTACATCCCCCGCTTATCCATTATCCTGGCTTTCAACACATATGCATCTTCGTTTTTCTTATCCAGCCGGATCGTTTTTTCAATCATGAATAATGAAGAATCATATTTATATTCGTTAAAGTACAGCTCTCCGAGACTCAGATACAGCTGTCCGTTTTCCGGATCTGACTGAATGCAATCCTTAAATACTACTTTTGCAGAATCCAGCTGTTTCATTGATAAAAACAGCTTCCCCTCTTCATAACAAATTTCTTTTCCGGAAGACAATTGATTTACATATGATCTCAGCAACTGTTTTGCCTCATCAAATGACTTCCTTTTCAAATAGAGACTGAACAACCTCCGGAAAACAGGCTTCCCGTCATAGATTTCATGCGCGCTTTTATAACTGTTGATTGCTGAGATGGTATCTTTCATGTGCAAATACGCGTCACCTTTTATCATATGGCTTTTCCAGTCAAAGGGATTTTCGCTTAATGCTTTACTGGCATAATCAAGAGCCCTGCGATAATCATTTTTTAAGCGGTAAAAATCCGCATACACTTTATAATCCTTTATTTCATCCTTCTTTTCAAGAATTTTAAGGAATACAGATGCTTTTTCGAGATCCTTATGCCTGACATATGCTTTAGCTAACTGATTTTGCACCTCGGTATTATCCGGAAATCGTTTATCCGCTTCTTCCAGTGCCATGAAGACGCCTTCCGGGGTTTCTGCTTCATCATATAATTCGGCAATTTTTATATAGTAGTCCAGGTTATCCGGATATTTGCTGATCTTATCTCTCAGATAATTGATCTCAGAGGTTATATCAATAGTTTCCTGTACATTGATGATCCTGCTTTTATCATGTTTCGTCTCACAATTAAAAAAAAGCATAACAAAACTGATTAACATGTAGCATCCCGGAATCTTCATTTTTGTTTATTTTATTGCAGTAACAATACTATTCAAACAATCCCAGCTGATCTTTATTGGTTTTGGTATTCTTCAGATCAAGCTCAATGGAATCACCTGTCGTGTAGGTATCTTCAGATCTCCCGTCCTCTTTTTTGGTATCGGCTTGAACTTTTTCCTTTATTTCCTCTTTCTTCTCTGAAGCAGGTTCCGGCGGAGCCTCCGTGACCTCCTCAACCGATGTTGTTTCATCAATCGTTTGTTCGTCCGATTCATTTGAGGGCTCTTCGATATCATCCGGATCATCAGCGGGTTGCTCCATCTCCCGTATTTTTAGTACGGCATCATTGGTCAGTTTGTTGCCTATGGCTTTCCAGCCTTTGATCCCGACAAATTCAACCAGGTCAATCTCCTGGGTGTCTTTTCCTTTTTTATGTTTAATATCTGCTTCTACCTTTACTTTTTTGTTTGTCGACACAAACAGGAGCCGGGATCCTTTTTCTTCACTGATGAACAGAAATATTTTATTCAACGTTGTCGTTTCAAGGACGAATCGTTTTACATAGGTGGTTTTATTCCCTCCGTTCAAATATATGGCAGATACGATAGTTTCAGGATTGAATTTCTCCAGGATCAATATCTGCTCGGGTTCATAGCGGTTGGTAAGTTCAAAGCTTGTAAGTTCGTACGAACCGTTTTTGTACACTACCAGAATAGAATCGTCTGCAGAGAAATTGCCCAAATGTTGTCCCCGCTGATCAACGTTCAGTCGTCCGATGGCACTATCGTAATAGATATCCACCCCACCCAGAGTTGATTTGCCTTCAGATTTCAGCTGGATTTTCTTGACCGGATACCTTGTCAGGATATTTCCTCCTGCGCCACGTCCTTTTATTTCTATTTCGGAAAAATCGAAGTCAAACACTTTTTTACGTGCCCTGCTTCTTGAAGAAAGCGTCACATTAATCACTTCTGCCTCTCCGTTGGGGTTAGCGGTAAAGTACAATAGTTTGGATCCTTTACTGCCTTTGGTCAGATCATATTCACGATCGCGGGTAACACCTTTTACATGAAACCGTTTGATCATGGACCTTCCTGATCCCCCGTCCAGATAAACCAGGTTATACACCATCCTGTCATCATTTTTCCGGAACACACTGGTGTAGATGATGTTTTTACCTACGAAAACCTTTTCTGCAATTTTAGTAACGACCATCTTGCCATCTGCACGAAATACAATTACTTCATCCAGGTCGGAGCATTCTTCTACAAATTCATCCTTTTTAAGGCCAAAACCAATAAATCCATCTTCCCTGTTCACGTAAAGCTTGGCATTATTGGCAGCAACAACCGTGGCGGTAATGTTATCGAATGTCCGGATCTCTGTTTTGCGTTCTTTCCCTTTGCCATATGTAGCAAGAAGCTTTTTATAGTAGTTTATTGCAAAATCTACCAGGTGATTGAGGTGGTATTCCGTTTCTTTCAGATCTTCTTCCAGCTTTTTCAGTAGTTCATCAGCCTTAAAGGAGTCAAACTTTGAGATCCTCTTGATCTTTATTTCGGTAAGCCGGACAATATCTTCCTGGGTTATTTCCCTGTAGAAGCTGCTTTTAAACGGATCAAGTCCTTTGTCAATGGTGGCAATTACATCTTCCCAGGTCTCACATTCTTCGATGTCGCGATATATCCTGTTTTCAATAAATATTTTTTCCAGTGATGAGAACAGGATCTTCTCCAGCAGTTCTCCTTTTTTTATTTCCAGCTCTCTTCTGAGCAGCTCGACAGTCTGATCATTACATGTTTTAAGGATATCATTAACACTCAGGAAAACCGGTTTTTCATCAATGATCACGCACGCATTCGGAGAAATGGATACTTCACAATCGGTAAAAGCATACAGGGCATCGATCGTAATATCCGGGGATTGGTTTGGAGCCAGGCTGATCAGTATCTCGACATCCTTGGCGGTATTGTCGACGACTTTTTTAATTTTTATTTTACCCTTATCATTTGCTTTTACAATTGAATCGATAAGGCTCGAGGTAGTTGTGCCGTAAGGGATGTCACGTATCACCAGCGTTTTTTTGTCGAGTTCCTCAAGACGGGCTCTTACCCGCACACGACCACCTCTCATACCTTCGTTATAATCGGAAAAATCGGCCAGTCCACCTGTGTGGAAATCCGGCAGGACAGTGACTTTTTTCCCTTTGAGAAGGTTGATGGAAGCTTCAAGAAGTTCGCAAAAGTTGTGCGGAAGGATCTTTGTTGACAGACCTACCGCGATACCTTCCACACCCTGAGCCAGCAACAACGGAAATTTCACCGGCAGTGTGACCGGTTCTTTTTTTCTTCCGTCATAAGAAAGTTGCCATTCGGTCGTC
>JBNKDZ010000664.1:0-4673 GCA_050288525.1 Cyclobacteriaceae bacterium | reverse complement strand
TTCAGTATCGGTATTGTTATCGCTGTTGCGGTAGCCGGTTACTTTTTATACAGATACTATGTCAATAACCAAAATGTTACAGCTCAGAATGAGATGTTCCAGGCAGTTTATTATTTTGAAGCTGACAGCCTTGATCTCGCCTTAAATGGTGATGGCATTAGCTACGGATTTCTGGATATTATAGAAAAATACTCCATGTCTGAAGCGGCAAATCTCGCTTCTTATTATGCCGGAGCCAGTTATCTTAAAAAAGGTGAGTTCGAAAAGGCAATAAATCATTTGCAAAAATTCAGCGCCTCAGACTTACTGGTGCAGGCAAACGCGTATTGCCTGACAGGAGATGCAAACATGGAACTAAAAAAATATAAGGAGGCTGCTGATTATTATGAAAAAGCGGCTAACTATAAACCGAATAAACAATTTTCTCCAAAATATCTGATGAAAGCAGCATTGGCTTATGAGGAATTGGAAGACTATGAAAGTGCCATCAGCACCTACGATATCATAATTAACCAGTATCCAACTGCCATGGAAAATGCCACTGCAAAGAAATATAAATCGATGTTGACGGGAAAAATGTCCGAAGGTTAATAACCGAAAAGCATTTGTTTGATCAGAGGGGATAAGGCACATGCTTTATCCCCTTTTTAGTGAACGTTTAAAAGAAAATATGGCTTCATCAAATAAAAATTTAAGCTCTTTCTCTTCCGGCAACCTTACCGATGTCAGCGAACAACGGTTTGGCATTGTCGTTTCCGAATGGAATGAACAGGTTACCGAAGCACTCTATTCAGGTGCTGTTGAAACCTTATTGGGACAAAAGGTAAAAAAAGAACATATAATCCGAAAAACTGTCCCTGGTAGTTACGAATTGTCTCTGGGAGCTCAATGGCTGGCAAAAAGGGACGATATTGATGCGGTGATATGTCTTGGCTGCGTGGTCCAGGGAGAAACACCTCATTTTGATTATATCTGTCAGGCTGTAGCCAACGGCATTACCAATGTTGGACTGAAATACGACAAACCTGTTATCTTTGGGGTACTGACAACAAGCACCCTGCAACAGGCACTTGACCGGGCAGGAGGAAAGCACGGGAACAAAGGAGATGAAGCTGCCATTACGGCGGTAAAAATGCTGGGATTTTAAATCCCGGAACATAAAGTGTGTAAATTGAGTTAATTTTTTAAGAACAAATAAAATGAAAGTATTAAAATTTGGGGGAACATCCGTAGGACAGCCTGACAGAATGCATCAGGTAGCGTCTATTGTCACCGCTCAGGAGGGAAGAAAACTGGTGGTTTTATCAGCTCTTTCCGGCACAACAAATGCGCTGGTTACCATCGGCGAATTTATAAGTGCTGGTGAAAAGGATAAAGCCAGTAAAGAGATAGAAACACTTTACAAACATTACCTGTCATTTTATAAAAATCTTGTTAAGCAGGATGACAGCCGTGAAAAAGCCCTCAAAATGATCGATGAACATTTTGATCTCATACGTTCACTGCTGGATGTCTCCTTCGATGATCGATATACCAAGCAGTTGCTGGCGATGGGAGAACTGATGTCCACCAACCTGTTCAGCATTTATCTCAATGAAGCAGGGTATAAAAATGCCCTTTTACCGGCACTGGATTTTATGGCTATCAACAGGCTCGACGAACCGGACATGAAATATATCCAAAAACATCTGAATAGCCTTTTAAAAGCATACCCTGATGTAGATCTGTTTGTTACCCAGGGATATATCTGTCTGAATGCCGAACAGCAGATCGATAACCTTAAAAGAGGTGGCAGTGATTATACAGCCTCACTGATCGGAGCAGCTGTAAATGCTGAGATCGTTCAGATCTGGACCGACATTGATGGAATGCATAACAATGATCCAAGGGTTGTTGACAAGACAAAACCTATTGCTGATCTTTCTTTTGATGAGGCATCAGAACTTGCCTATTTCGGAGCAAAGATCCTGCACCCTTCATCCATTCTCCCGGCAAAACAGTATAATATTCCGGTGCAATTAAAAAACACTATGGACCCTGAAGCATATGGAACTATGATCAGTGATCAGGAAATATCATCTGAGGTAAAAGCTATTGCCGCAAAAGATGGGATCACTGCCATAAAGATCAAATCTACCAGGATGCTGCTTGCATACGGCTTCCTGAGAAAAGTCTTTGAAGTCTTTGAGAAAAACAAGACCTCTATTGATATGATCACCACCTCGGAGGTGGCCGTTTCCCTGACCATCGATAACAATGCCCGTCTTGACGAAATTACCAGAGAACTTGAAAAATACGGTGAAGTGCTGATCGACAAGGATCAAACTATCGTATGTATAGTTGGGAACCAAATAGCAGAACAAACAGGTATCGTTAAAAGTATATTTAATGCACTTAACAATATTCCGATACGAATGATCTCCTATGGCGGAAGCAAGTATAATGTTTCCGTTCTGGTTGAATCAAAGTATAAAAAAGATGCTCTGATCGCGTTGAATAAGGAATTATTTAACCTGTAGCATTTCAGACTTTGTGTCCGGATCTTGTCTGAATCTGCCAAAAAAATGTATTTATGGAAAAAGAATTTGACATACAAGGCCATAGAGGATGCAGAGGTTTAATGCCCGAAAATACTATTCCCGCATTTTTAAAAGCCCTTGAACTGGGTGTGACAACATTGGAAATGGATGTTGTCATATCCAGGGACAGGAAAGTGGTCGTTTCGCACGATCCGTATATTTCATCCGATTTTTGCCTGACGCCTGAAGGCCGACATATTCATCATGAAGACCAAAAGCGGTTGTTGCTCTTTTCCATGGATTATGACCGGATCCGTTCCTTTGATTGCGGAAGTTTCAGAAACCAACGCTTCCCGCATCAGAAAACCCAAAAAACCTTCAAACCACTCCTTGAAGAAGTACTTCTGCTAAGCGAAGAATTCTGTACAAACAACCGGCAGAACATATTCTACAACATTGAGATCAAAAGCACTCAGGGATATGATGACATCTATCAACCTGAACCTGCCGAATTTTGTTCCCTGGTTCAGGAGGTGATCAATATGCATGTTCCCTCAGATCGCATTTGTATACAATCCTTTGATGTGAGAGCCCTGAAACACTGGAAGCAACACTACCCGAACTATACCCTCTCACTGCTGGTTGAGAATAAAAGTACTATTGATCATAATCTGGAATTGCTCGGGTTTACCCCGGATATCTACAGCCCTGACTATACCCTGCTTGACCAACGATCCGTTGACCGCCTTCATAGTGACGGCATGAGGGTCCTCCCCTGGACAGTCAACGAAACTAAAGAAATGCAAAAAATGATCCGGTATGGCGTGGATGGACTTATAACAGATTACCCTGACCGATATTTCAGTTTAAAGTAAAAAGTGGAAAGTTAAAAGTGCATTTCGTGATTGGTCACGCTTAACTCTGTACTCTTTGTCCTGTGCGAAATCATTCCTCTGTCATGGTTCGTGTCCGCACGTGTCCGCACGTGTCCGCACGAAACACCACTTCGCACTGCCCAAGATCAGGACAACTGTCTGAGCAGGATTCTTAAGATTAAAGGATTTCAGGATTTTTGTTTATAATCTGTCTCCGGAATTAAAGAGAATTTCAACACTTGCAAACTACCTTGTGCCCAATACCCAAGGCAAAAATCATCCTTGTCCCTTGTTCCTTGCTCTTTTTCCTCACTAAATTCTGGTTTTATCAATCTTGGAGAATTCCGAGTACAGGATGCCTTTTCCAAAGTTTAAGTTCTTTTGCCGCGATATTAGCTATTTGCAACAGAATAACGGTTCGAAGTATCAAACTCTGTGCCCCATGCCCTGTGCCCTGTGCTCATATGCACAAATCCTTAACTTTCAATAGCCAGATTACGAAAATTAAAAATTATCCTATACTTTTGGGCATCATAAAAACAAGAAAAGAACGCACATGAAAAAAGTACTAGGAATGGGCAACGCCTTGGTGGACATACTTATCCGTATGGAAGACGACTCACTACTCGAAACATTTGGTCTTCCGAAGGCAACAATGCAACTTGTGGATAAAGAAGCTGCTGACAAAATCCTTTCTGCTACCAAACATATCCCGTATGAGATAGCTTCAGGAGGATCCGCTGCAAACACCATCATCGGCCTTGCCAATCTGGGTATCTCCTCCGGTTATATCGGTAAAACCGGAAAGGATGAATATGGAAATATTTTTTCAGGTGACCTGACAAAAAAAGGCATCGAAGCAAAATTATTCCCCGGAACACAGGATACCGGTATCGCCATCACCCTTATTAGTCCTGATTCTGAAAGAACATTTGCCACCTATCTTGGATCTGCCGTAGAGCTTGTGCCTTCCGATCTGACCCCTGAGCTGTTTAATGGGTATGACATTTTTCACATCGAAGGATACCTGGTCCAAAATCACGACCTCATTGAAAAAGCTGTAAAACTGGCAAAACAACAAGGTCTGTCTGTTGCGCTCGACCTGGCCAGCTTTAATGTGGTTGAAGCGAACTACGACTTTTTGCGTGATATTGCTGAAAAATATGTTGACATCGTTTTTGCCAATGAAGAGGAAGCTAAATCCTTTACAGGAAAATCACCTGAAGACTCCTTGATCGAAATAGCGTCGATGTGTGATATCGCTGTTGTAAAAATTGGT
>JBNKDZ010000663.1:0-2337 GCA_050288525.1 Cyclobacteriaceae bacterium | reverse complement strand
GTTCCTGAAGAAACAACAGAAGAAAAAGATTTCATAAAACCCGGGATCAAATCTGTAATGAATATAAAAGCTTATTGGATTTTGCCAATGGTTATACCTATTATGGCTTTAACTATGACAAAAAACTAAAAGGATGGTGGTACCGCGAATGGGCACCAAAAGCGGACGCTTTATTCTTAATGGGGGATTTTAACCAATGGAACAGAAGCTCACATCCCTTAAAACGTATTGAAAATGGTTCATGGGAGATTTTTATGCCTGAGGATGAGATCCATGAAGGATCAATGATCAAGGTTCATGTCGTTGCAGGCAATGGCGAAAAAGACAGAATACCTGCCTACATACTCCGTGTCCTTCAGGATCCGGCAACCCATGATTTTACCGGACAGGTTTGGGACAGGACAAAACCTTTCAAATGGACAGACAAGCAATTTAAACTCGCTGAAATAAAAAAATCTCCCGTTATTTATGAAGCACATGTAGGTATGGCCCAGGAGAAAGAAGGTGTTGGCACGTATAGAGAATTTACTGAAAATGTGCTCCCAAGAATAAAAGATCTTGGATACAACACCATACAGCTTATGGCAGTCCAGGAACACCCGTATTACGGATCCTTCGGATATCATGTATCAAGCTTTTTTTCGGTCTCAAGCCGATTTGGAACACCTGAAGAACTGAAAGAACTGATCAATACAGCCCACAACATGGGTATAGCCATTATTATTGACCTTGTTCACTCTCATGCTGTTAAAAATATCTCTGAAGGCCTGAATGAATTTGACGGATCCGACGATCAGTACTTTCATCCCGGAGGTCGTGGCACGCATAACCAATGGGACTCCAAACTATTTAACTACGGAAAAAGAGAAGTACAGCAATTTCTCCTCTCCAACATCAAGTACTGGATCAGTGAATTTCACATTGATGGCTTCAGGTTTGATGGCATTACATCTATGCTCTATTTCCACCACGGCGATTTTACACAATTTGATCACTACGACAAGTATTTTGTTGATGGTGTAGACTGGGACGCACTTATTTACCTTCAACTGGCCAACGAAATCACACACGAACTTAATCCAAACGCAATTACCATCGCTGAAGACATGAGCGGGATGCCTGGTCTTTGCCGGGAAATCGATCATGGCGGCATCGGGTTCGACTTCCGTCTGGGAATGGGGATACCTGATTTCTGGATCAAATACCTGAAGGAGAAACGAGATGAGGACTGGAATATTGATGAGCTTTGGAGTGTTATGTCAAACAGAAGATATAAAGAATCAACTGTTGCATACACCGAATCACACGATCAGGCCATCGTTGGAGATAAAACGGTAGCCTTCTGGCTGATGGACAAAGAAATGTACTGGCACATGCAGGTTGGCGATCAAAATCTCATTATCGACAGAGGCATCGCCCTGCACAAGATGATCCGCCTGTTTACCGCCTCACTTGGAGGAGAAGCTTACCTCAATTTTATCGGAAATGAATTCGGACATCCTGAATGGATCGATTTTCCCAGAGAAGGAAATAACTGGAGTTATCACTACGCCCGCAGACAATGGTCATTGGTAGACAACCAGGATCTTAAATACCAATATCTCAACAACTTTGACCGGGAGATGATTTTCGTTTTAAAAAACAACCTTATTCTTCCTGCGCTACCCGCCAGACAAATCAATATGGATGCAAATAACAAGGTGATAATTTTCGAACGCAACAATGTGCTGTTTTTGTTTAATTTTCATCACCATAATTCCATTTTTGATTATCGGTTTTTCGCCCCTGAAAAAGGGACGTACAGAATTCTATTATCCTCAGATGATGAGGCATTTGGCGGATTTAATCGCATTGATACTTCCATTGACTATAATACCCTTGAAGATGATAAATTAAGTGTCTATTTGCCTAGCCGGACTGCTATTGTAATGAAAAAAGTATAATCACAAAAAAAGGCAATCACCAATGATGAATGCCTTTTTCTTGATCAGTTTTTTTATTTGTCTCAAAGTAAATATAGACAACAATTATGAATATTGCAAATATAAGGGTAATATTTTTTTGAAATTTACAATATCAACAATACTTACCTGATTATATTGCGATTTTTTTACTTAAAAAGGATTTTGATTAATTTGTTAACAATAAATTTTATGCCTCAACAAGCGATTTATACGCATTTACAACTTTTGAAGCAGCATTCATCCAGGTCAGATCCTTAATATCACGCAATGATTGTTTTACGATTTTTTGTCTCAGGGTCTTACTTTTCAGGATGGCGCATATATGCTGAGCCATAAGTTCGGTGTCCCAGAAAGCTGCCGAAGGTGCATGAGG
>JBNKDZ010000662.1:0-5180 GCA_050288525.1 Cyclobacteriaceae bacterium | reverse complement strand
TTGCTATAAAAGGCATACGGCATAATGGCCATGATTTTATTCCTGAAGTATTTAACAAAGGCATACGGCAATTCATTATTGATGATGCCGGAAGGATAGCACAAAAATATCTTGAAAAATCGAATGTCCTGGTCGTACATAATGCTCTTGAGGCACTACAGCTGATTGCTGCGCACCATCGTAAGAAATTTCAGATTCCGATAATAGGTATTACCGGTAGCAACGGAAAAACCATCGTTAAGGAATGGTTGGGACAAATGCTTTCCTACCGGTATAAAGTGATTAAAAGTCCGAAAAGCTATAACTCACAGATAGGAGTTCCACTTTCTGTGCTTTTAATCGAACCACATCATACGTTCGGGATTTTTGAGGCAGGAATATCTCTACCTGGTGAAATGGGCATTCTGAAAGACATCATTTCACCTACCATAGGCATTTTCACAAACATTGGTTCAGCACATGATGAAGGTTTTATAACAAAGACCGAGAAAATAATTGAGAAGTGGATGCTTTTCACTGATTGTGAAGTTGTTATTTATTGTGCAGATCACCGATCGGTAGGGGGGATGAGACCAAAATCTATTCAAAAAGTTTTAACCTGGGGCACAGATCGTTCTTCGGATGTGAAGATCATGGAGAAAAACTATCTCCTTACACAAACGTCGTTAATGCTGGAATACAAGGGAGAGGTACTTTCGTTAATTGTACCATTTACAGATAATGCATCAATCGAAAATATTATGCATTGTGTAACATTGCTTTTGTATCTCGACTATCCTGTTTCTGCCATTCAGACAGAGGTATCATCCTTATCAAGTGTATCCATGCGTCTGGAACTGAAACGTGGGATTAATGATTGCCATATTATTGATGATACCTATAATAATGATATTGCTGGTTTAGGTACAGCGCTTGATTTTTTATATCGCCAAAAAAACCGGAGAAAAACAGTAATCCTGTCGGATATCCTTCAATCTGGTCTTCAGGAAGAGAAACTATATCATCAGGTTAACCGGTTGCTGGCTGGACATCAGGTTGACCGGTTTATCGGTATCGGAAGAACAATTTCCAATAATGGACTTCTATTTCCTGAAGGAAGTATCTTTTATTCCTCTGTCGAGTCTTTTCTTCATGGTTTTAATGATCTGACTTTTAATAATGAAGTGATCCTCGTGAAAGGGGCGCGACAATTTGGTTTTGAACGGATAACGCGAAAATTATCCCAAAAGATTCATGGTACGGTCCTCGAAATCGACCTTGATGCATTGACAGACAATTTAAATTTCTACAGAAGTAAGTTGAAACAGGGGGTAAAACTTATGGTAATGGTTAAAGCCTCTGCTTATGGTAGTAGCAGCTATGAGCTGGCAAATCTCCTGCAGTTTCACAGGGTTGATTATTTGGCTGTGGCATATCCTGATGAAGGGGTCGAACTCAGGAAGCAGGGTATTGAAATGCCCATAATGGTGATGAATGCTTCTGATGATAGCTATGAGAAAATAATGGAGTATAATCTCGAGCCGGAAGTTTATTCCATAAAGCAGTTGAAAAAGATCCAGGCATTATTGCAGGAGAAACAAAAAAACCTGAAAGTCCATATAAAAATTGATACCGGTATGCACCGGCTGGGATTTGAAAAAGATCAGATCCGGGAGCTGGTTGAGGTTCTGTTATTGTCAAAGAATATTGAGGTGGCAAGTATTTATTCACACCTTGCCGGGGCTGATGAAGAAGTTCACAACAATTTCTCACACAGACAAATAAAGTTGTACAATGCTATTGCCGAATCCATTAAAAAAGCATTGAAGATACGACCGTTGAAACATATCCTTAATTCAGCCGGTATTATTCGTTTTCCCGACAACCAGTTTGATATGGTACGGTTGGGGATAGGTTTATATGGTATTGAGACAAATAATCTTGAACAGAAAGATGTACGGTCTGTCAGTTGTCTTAAAACGATCATCTCACAGATACGACAGGTAAAAAAGGGTGAAACAATCGGTTATGGGAGAAAAGGAAAAGCGGTTAAAAATTCTACCATAGCGACAATTGCTATTGGATATGCAGATGGATTTTCCAGAGCTTTCGGAAATGGCAGGATATCTGTGAATGTAAATGGAAAACCTGCCCCAATAGTAGGAAATGTATGTATGGATATGACCATGATCGATATCACGGGTATTAAGGCTTCGGAGGGTGATGAGGTAATTATTTTTGGTGATGATCCTACTATCAGTCAATTGGCTAAAGCCATTGATACCATACCCTATGAGATCCTGACCAATGTCAGTGACCGGGTAAGAAGAGTTTTTATTAGTTCATAAGAGGAGTAAAGGCCGTCTGTAAACAGAACGACCTTTTTTTCTTATTGCAAAAATGCAATCCAGTTAGCAGGCAATTGGGTAAATGGTGTTGATACAGCTACGATATGTTCTTTATAATTTTTTGGATCACTGGAATCGTATGTACCTCTGAATACGAATTCTGCAATCCCTTAATCTTAAAAATCCTGTTCAGACAAAAGTCGCCACTACCTCAAGTCCCTCTCCAAACGTATGCGGCTTATATCCAAGCTGCATCATAGCTTTGGAAATATTAAAACCTGTCTTTGGCGGGCGTTTTCCCACCTCCACAAATTCTTTGGCATTTGTGGGGGATATGAGTGATTCGTCAAGGCCGAAGTGTCGGGCGGTGGTGAGGGCGAGGTCATAGGGGGTCATCATTTCGTTGCCGGAGATATGGAAAATGCCATGAGCTTTTTTTTGTACCACCAGGGCACATCCATGGGCCAGATCTTCTGCCAGGGTGGGGGTGCGGTACTGGTCGTTGACTACACGGATCGGCTTGTTGTTTTTGAGGTTTTCCAGCACCCATAAAACGATGTTTGAACGACTCTGTCCGGGTGTCACACCATAAACAAGCACCGTCCGAACAATGGCGTGAGCGATGCCGCTTTCCATGATCCTTCGTTCTCCTTCCAGTTTGCTGTGACCGTAAAAATTGACCGGGTTGGGAATGTCTGTTTCGTTGTAAGGACCGCTAAGTCCGTCGAAGACAAAGTCCGTAGACAAATAGACAAACTGGTCAATAAACTCCTGACAGGCATCAATAAGGTTCTCCGTAGCGTCAACATTATGCCTTAAGCATTCCTCATGATCGGTTTCGCACGGATCGATCTGTGTCATAGCTGCAGAATGGATCAGGACGGACGGCCGTATTTCGCTGAGGGTATGCTGGACCTTATCCCTGTCTGTAAGGTCCAGCTCTGCATACTGTATGTTTTCAAAAGAACCCCGGCAGGGTCCGCGACCGGATGCAATGATCTCATAGTTCGGATATTTTCCGAATTCATGTACAAGTTTCTGACCAACCAACCCGTTTGCTCCGGTAATGAAAATTTTCATAAATGCTTTACTTGTCGCCGTAAAGTTCTTTGATCTTTTCTACCGGTATCGCTTCCACCTCCATGGTCATGTAGATGTTTTTCATTGGTTTCGATGCTCCCGGAGGCATTGATACAGCAGCAATTTTATCCACGACGTCCAGCCCTTCTACTACACGGCCGAAAACGGTATAATCTCCGTCGAGATGCGGCGTACCTCCAACGGTGGTGTAGGCCTCAACTTGTTCTGGTGTATAAGCCTTTTCAAAGATCTTTCCGAATTTTTCTTCCATGACAGGCTTAAGTTCAAAGAGTTTATCGCCATAACCCTGATTGCCCCTGGTTTCATAGACCATGCTGAGTGTGTCCATGATGCCTTCATATCCAGGGATCTTTGCCAGTTGCTGTACATAGCTGTTTATTTTCTGCAGATCGGTCACCAGGGTTGCCTTATCCCACACATTTCCCTGCACGATATAAAACTGGCATCCGCTGGATTCTTTTTTCGGATTCATCTGATCGGGCTGTCTGGCAGCTGCAAGGGCTCCCTTGTGATGGAAATGATTCGATATAAATTCTGCCGGGATATTGTATTCGATCTTTTCTTTAACGCCAGGTTTTTGGTTTACATCACCTCCCTGGATCATGAAATTTTGTATTATCCGGTGAAAAATGGTGCTGTCATAGGCACCGCTCTTGGCCAGTTTGAGGAAGTTCTCCTTGTGCAGCGGGGTATCATCGAATAAAAGTACTTTTATGTCACCATACTCAGTTTTTATAGTCACCAGATCATCTTTCTGTGCGCAGGCAGAAATGGTAACTGCGAAAATAATTAGCGGGATAATTACCTGTTTCATTTTTTTATTTATTTAAGGTTTCTTTGATTTTTTTCAAAATTCGGTCGCCTCCACTTTCCAAAACCGCCTCTCCAAGCTTTGAACCTAATGCTTCGGATTCGGATGCTGTCCCGGAAAAGTGTTTACGAATAAGCTCTTTACCTTCCAGACTGAAAATACCTCCGGAAATTTCAATTTCCTTCCCATTGACCGTTGCATGAGCAAAAGCCGGAATGCTGCACCCCCCTTTAAGTCGTTTCAGATAAGCCCGCTCTGCACACAATCCCAATTCGGTCTCCGGATCATTCAGGATCTCTTTCAACACTTTTTTTACCTCCTCAGCCATATTTACCGAAACTTCCACCGCCAGCGATCCTTGTCCGACAGCCGGGGTGAACATATCCAGATCCAGCTCTTGCCGAATCATATGTGTATATTCCATCCTTGCTACTCCGGCATACGCCAGTAACAACGCATCACACAGGCCCTCTTCCATCTTTTTGATCCTTGTCTGAATATTGCCACGTACTTCCACGGTTTTTACCTCCGGAAAATAATGTTTTAGTGTAGCAATCCTCCTGGTAGAAGAGGTCCCGATCACAAGCGAGTTCTCATTTAAAGAAATATCTTCCTTGTGACTGATCAACACATCATTGGCTTTTTCACGTTTTGTAAACGCCAGGATTTCAAACTTATTGGGCAACTCTGATGGAAGGTCTTTGGCGCTGTGTATCGCCATCTGTATATGTCCGGTTTCCAGAAGATATTCCAATTCCTCCGTAAAGACCCCTTTGCTTCCTATTTTGGCAATGGATACATTAAGAATCTTATCTCCTTTGGTCTCAATGGGAACGAGTTCAGTTTTTATTCCACAGTTATTCAGTAGTGCCTGAACATGTTCAGCCTGCCACATGGCAAGTTTGCTTTTCCGGGTACCTATTCGTATCGTATCTGGAATG
>JBNKDZ010000661.1:0-21934 GCA_050288525.1 Cyclobacteriaceae bacterium | reverse complement strand
GAATTAAGAGATGCAGGTGATGCGGTGGAACAGGCCGGCATTTATGCCCGGGAAGGTGCTGATGAATTGGTATTCCTCGATATCACAGCTACGGTAGAAAACCGTAAAACCCTCGTCGAGCTCGTACGGAAAGTAGCCCGGCAAATTAATATTCCGTTTACGGTAGGTGGAGGCATTTCTACTATACAGGATGTGAGCGCTTTGCTAAATGCAGGAGCAGATAAGATCTCCATCAACTCATCGGCTGTCAGAAATCCAAAACTTGTAGACGAACTGTCGCATGAATTTGGCAGTCAGTGTGTGGTGGTTGCCATTGATACCAAAAGCTATGGAAACCAAAACCGTGTACATACCCACGGCGGGCGCACCCCTACCGAAGTGATCACAGAAGAATGGGCCTATGAAGTACAGGAACGTGGGGCCGGCGAGATCCTGCTCACCTCCATGGACCATGATGGCACCAAAGCCGGATTTGCCAATGAGCTCACGTCATATATCTCCAAAAAACTGCGTATTCCGGTTATTGCTTCCGGAGGTGCCGGAAATATGGAACATTTCTACGATGTATTTACCGATGGTGCTGCCGATGCGGCTCTGGCGGCCAGTATTTTTCACTTTAAAGAGATCCCCATCCCGGATCTGAAGAAATATCTCAGTGAACGGGGACTACCAATGCGAACAGAAATTTAATACCATGAAAATAGATTTTGACAAAGGAAACGGGCAGGTACCTGCCATTATCCAGGACTGGAAAACCCGAAAGGTTCTGATGCTTGGATATATGAACGAAGAAGCGCTGAAATTAACCAAAAGCAGTGAAAAAGTTACTTTTTACAGCAGAAGCAAAAACCGATTAACAACTGTCGGTGAGACAAATGAAAATTTTCTCCTCGTTAAAGAAATTTCGCTCGACTGCGATTCAGATGCACTTCTTATTAAAGTTGAACCAACAGGAACGGTGTGCAAAAATGGTAACGGCACCTGTTTTAAAGAAAAAAATACTCCAAACGCAACATTCCTGCACTACCTGCAACGGGTAATTGCAGACAGGAAGAACAGTACATCGGAAAAATCCTATACCAAATCCCTGTTTGAAAAAGGAATAAACAAAATAGCACAAAAAGTCGGTGAAGAAGCTGTCGAACTGGTGATAGAAGCCAAAGACAACGATAAAGACTTGTTTAAAAATGAAGCTGCCGACCTGTTATATCACCTTCTTGTACTTCTTGAAGCCAAAGATATAGACCTGCAGGAGATTATTGAAGTTCTTGTCGACCGACATAAATAAATCATCTGACTCAGAAAATCCTATCAGAGCCGGGCAGAATTCTCGTCCGGCTCAACATTCCCATTTCGGCACATCCCTCCAGTCTGTGCCCGATTGATTTCCCCTTGAAATAATAAAAACCACAATAGTATAAATGCCGATCATCGTCCATATCGGAAACCCCGGCAGGTTTATAATGCCCACAATCAATGCCAGTGTCAGTGCCCATTTCTTTTTATACAACAACCCAATACCTGCCACAATAGCCGGTATGGTAAAGACTATGATCACGGTCCATATAGCATACAGCACAATACGACTGGCCAGTAAACCCTTGGGGTCCGGGATCATATCCGGGAGAAATATCCCCAATAAGGAACTTACAATCAACAAAATGAATATGTTGAGTGCACTAAACACAATGAATAATATCCCCAGAATCCTCATGTGGGGTGTAAGATCGGTTTGCTTTTTCATAATGTACTTGTTTTTCCTGTTAAAAGGCGGACAGGCATTATCAGGCACATTCTAAATTAAGTATACGAAATTTTTCCCTTCCGGCTGCACGGATTTTTATGAAGGGATGAAATGTTTTGTTAACGGAATACGAACTAATATGTTTGTTGATCCATTTTTGTCTGAAGCAGGATTTTCAGGATTATAGAATTTTCAGAATGACAATATTGGAGGAACAAGGACAAAGGCACAATGAATTCATCAAACCGAAATTAAATCCGGTGCTTTCAGATTTTTTGTATAGAGCTAACAACGATTGAGCAATCAGATATTGATTCTGCTGATACATTCGATATTGTTATTGATCGTTTTAAAAAATGGATTAAACCGGAAGAACCTCATGTATTGTGTAGCTGGGGATTTTATGATAAAAAGCAATTTAATCTGGATAGTGATTTATACAACCTGGATAAGAAATGGACAGAAAATCATATTAGCCTGAAACACCAATATGCAAAAATAAAGGGTTTTAAGAAACCAATTGGAATGGGAGGAGCGTTAATGGCTGAAGGTTTACGATTGGACGGTACTCACCATAGAGGAATTGATGACGCAAAAAATATTGCTAAAATCTTCCTGAAATACATTGGTGGTTGTGAAATAAAAACGAACACACAACAAAAAATGTAGGTCATTGGGCGGATAGTTATAAATATGAAAATGGGCACATTTAATAAACAATAGACCTATACTGTTCTTCCCGCCAACCCGTGGTATAACATAAATTTTTAATAAAAACGATTTAATAAGGCAAACAGAATAGGAAAGTAATTGATTCCAGGTGAACTTGTCACTCTACGACACCTTTCCTATCTTTGCATTGTCATGAAAACGAAGTAAACATATCTTTCCGGAACACCGGAACTTTTTCAGGTCCTGATACAGATTGGGTTTAGCCCTTTTGCCTTCATCAGGATCTGTCGGCTATTTAATTTTCCTGCTATCGCTAGTTAAAACAAGTGGATAGCACATTTTAAATCATTAGAAATTTTCTATCATGACAATATCAAAAATAATTTCACATACTGTCCGGCCTGCCTTGTATGAAAAAGGTACAGCCTTTATGTGGACAGACGAGCATATTTCAAAACAATTACTTGACATACACCTGGATCCGGAAGTTAACCTCGCCAGTAGAAAACGTACGACTATCCTTAAAACGATCGACTGGATCATGAAAAAGATGCCGGATGACAAACCGTTGAAGATTCTGGATCTGGGATGCGGACCGGGATTGTATACTTCCATTCTGGCACAACGCGGCCACGATGTAACAGGTGTAGATATTTCAAAGTACTCCATTGAATACGCAAAGAAAGAGGCAGCCAGGCAAAATCTGAACATCAGATATATCCATTCCGATTACCTTGATCTGGATCTGGAGGCGGAATCTTTTGACCTTGTAATACTCATTTATACCGACTTAGGGGTTTTGTTTCCCGGCGACCGCGATCAGTTGATGCGTTTTGTGTTTGGGGGGTTGAAGAAAAGAGGGATGTTTGTTTTCGATGTTTTGCGGGACAACGAGCTCGAACGAAAAGTTACTCCTGTTGCCTGGGAGGCTGTAGAGAAGGGATTTTGGAGAAACAAACCGTATCTGGCGCTTTCAAATTCATTTATTTATGAAGAACAGAAAGTTATTCTCTATCAGCATACGATCATTGATAAGGATAACTTGGAAGTATATCGGTTCTGGACACATTATTTCTCAGAAACAGATGTAAGGAAGATGATTCAGGATCATGGGTTTGAAATTTCAGATGTCAGCGATGATGTATTGCCTGAGGAGCGTGGTTGGGGAGGAAACAATGTTTGGTTTTGTGTGGCGGAGAAATGATCGGTTAGTTCTTGATTAATGCCGGATTGGGTTTTGTTGACACGTGATACAGAACGCAGTTCCTGTTTTTTTATTTGTGGTCCGAAATTACGCGATGCTAAACTACGGACAGCGATCAGGGTAACTCGAAGTGTATTGGGGTTATACGATGCTAAACTACGTGCAGAGATCAGGGTACTGCGAAGTGGTGTTTCGTGGGGACCACGGCTTTGTAGCGAACTTCGCTCTGCTCTTAGCCCTTTGCTCTGCGCAATTCCTCCAATCAGGGCACAAGTGATGTAGGAGAGGAGGGATCGTGCAGCTCACTTGTGCCCTGTATTTGGTGAAGTCAAAGGGGAGTTTAGGGTATTACATTCATTATTCTTTCGGCTTCTTCGAGGTCGTCAAATGCTTTGTAGACCCACCGGCTGCCCCAATAGAAGTTGCAACTGGTCTCAGCCCGGAGGATGTGCCAGTACGCTTTATCGAGGATGTCATGGCCTTCCTGATCGTTTCCGTTGTTCGAATGACGCCAGCGTTTGTTGTGATAATCTTCGCTGATGCGTTTCAGTTCTTCGATGCCTTTTTTCTGGAGTAGAGAACCGGTCCATTGTACGAATCCGCGTCCGTCGTGGTGGTCGGTGTTCCAGGCTCCTGAGTGAACGATCACTTCGCCTTCCCAGCCAAATTTATCGAGGTATTCGTTGATGCTGATCTGGGTCAGGGCCAGGGTGCCTTCGCGTTGCCAATGCAGGATTGGTTCATAAAACCATCCCCAGAAATTGGATTTTTCGTACGGGTTCCGGAACCAGCCACCATTTTCACCATCGGTATAACAGGTGACGAGTGCCGGGAAGTCGTGACAATGTTGGGTGCGTTCACCCAATTCATAGGCAAACCATCCGGGATCGCAACCGGATAGCTGTGCGCTGGAGAGTTCCCTGTCGCGGGGCACGACGATGATCTCGTGACCGTCGTAGCGTGCAACATGGGGGCGATACCGGTGTTTTTCCCAGCTCATAGGATCGTTGGCTTCGATATGTTCGATGTCTACAACCACATACCGGTAGCCGAATTTTTTAAGATACGGGATCATTTCCATGCAAAAGCCCATCTCAGGAGGCCAGAATCCGGGGAACCAGTCACGTCCAAGGATGTTACGTGCCATATCGAGGTACCGGCCGATCTGGGTGTCCCAATCTTTTTGTGGTATCAGCGGGAATACCGGGTGGGTATACCCCGAACCCAGAAACTCAATATTGGCGGTGCGGAATTCATTCATCAGCCATTCGATATTCATGGTATGCTGAAACGTTTCCCGTACACCGGGGTCGGCAAGTTGCATAAGCAGCGTGCCTGAAAAATCGACATGCAGACGGGCATCCCAGTTTTGTTTTACATACCTGGGTATGCGCTCATAGGCTTCCATGATCTGTTTTGCTTCCCAGTTTTGATTGTTGATCAGGTCGATAAGGTTGCCATGAGGCTGGTGGAGGTTTAGTCCGATTGCATAAAATGCATGTGCCATAGTAGAAAAGGTTTGTTTATAAAGAATTTTGAATTTCGTCTAAAAGATTTTTGGCCGGTTTGGTACGATCATACAATTTCGGGACCCAGTTATCGCCCCAGAACAGGAAACAGCTCGTTTCAGCTTCAAGGATCTGCTGGCGCGCCTGATGAAGCTTTTGTTGCAGTTCTTCTTTTCTGGAGTCGCTGAGTTTTTTTTCCAGTTTCCAGTATTGCTTGCTTACTTCAGCGATTTCTTTTACGCCGGCTTTTTGCAATTCCGATCCGTTCCATTGAGAAAAATCCTCACCACTGGTAGAACCCACATTCCAGGCGCCTGATTTAATGGTGCATTTTTCTTTGGGAGGATGCATTTTGAGGAAGTCAGATATCTTTACCGGGGTGATAGTGCCTTCACTACGTGCCAGATCAATAAAAGGGGTATAAAAATGTCCCCAGAATCCGGAAGACTCGTCCATCCGCCGGAACCATCCTCCGTTCTCACCGTCCGACCAGGTGCAGATGAGCCGGGGCTTTTTGGAGTTGGGATTGTCTTTTACTTTATGCAAGGCTTCATTTTTAAACCAGATGATGTCCATCCCGGATTCCTGGGCATTTGAGATATCCCTGTTTCGGGGAATTACAGGTATTTTATAACCATCATATTCAGCGATATACGTTGTGAGGATGTCAGGTCTGCCGGACTTATCGGTTTTCTCCGGCTTTAAGTGCATGGAATCCACCATAAGGTATGAATACCCTGCGTTTACTATGGCGGGTATCATTTCCATGGTGAACGCCATTTCCGGAGGCCAGAAGCCTTCGGGGTCGCGTCCGAATACTTCTTTAATCCTTTTACGTCCATAGACGAGTTGTTCTTCCCAGTCCGCTTTTGGTATAAGCGGAAAAACCGGATGGAAATGTCCCATGCCCAGCAATTCGACATTGTCCGCATCCCGATAGCCCTGTAGCATCCCTTCAATGTTCATGTGCGGGGCGTAGGCCTGTTGAACATGGGGGGCTGTTAGTTGGTCCAGCAATACGCCGCTTATGCTCACGTGCATTCTGGCAGTGTCTTTATACAAATGCGCATAGCGAACGATCCTGTCGTATGCCCGATGGCTTCCTGTTCTGCGAAATTCAGCATATCCAGCATATTGCCAGGAGGTTGATGAAGGTGCAGGCCCAGGGCGTGGTATATTTTTCCGGTTTCCATATAATTTTGATCGTGTTGATTTAAAATACTGTGTTCATTTTTTAGAAGTCGTATTTAATTATGTCCATTGTCCTTTTACACAGCTCTCTTCCATATTCTGTCCATCTTCCTTCTCCCCAATATCTGTAGCAGGAGGTCTGGCTGGAGAGGAGGTAGAACAATGCTTTTCGATACCGCTCATCGGAGCTTTCAATGCCTTTCTGAAGTACTTTTTCAGAAAACAGAGCACTGGCTTCTTCCATCATGCTTAACACATGGTCGTATCCTTTGACCCATGACAAATTATTTGTCCACGAACCCCCGTCCATATGGAACTGATGATCTTTTTCTTTTATTTCATCAATGATCTTATTGATCTTTTCTTCGCCATCTCCGGGTTTTGCCTTTTCCCATATCTTTTTTTGATGGATAGGCTGAATATCCGTTAAATCGTTCATGGCTATGCCGAGAGAGTCAAGGTATTCAAGGTATTCGGTGATGTTGACAGGCACAGTTGGCGAATAAGAAGCTTCCCGCATGGTGTGTTTAAAATGATCCGGAAATTCATTCATCATGACACCGCCATTTTCACCGTCAGCGATTTGTGTCACGACAGGAGGGATGCTTTTACCGGCAATAGTGGTGCGGTTGAGCCCTTTCGCTTCGTGATATGGCTGCATGTGGGCCACCAGCTTGGTGTCACTTCCCTGGGTTTTTATGATGGCGATGATCTCGGCTTTTTCACCTTTGGAGTTAAATGTGACAAGTTTATGGGGTATGTGAGGATGCCGGATGCCCTGACCGGAAGCGACTTCTTCAACAGAATGTTCCTGAACGATCACGTATCTGAAACCGCAATCCGTAAGTGTTTTAACAAATTCATATGCCACATCGGGGTGGTTGGGTAGCGCCATTTCGGAGGGGGAGAAACCTCGTACTCTGCTCAGGGCCTCGAAGCCAAAGATGGCTGCAAAGTGGTGTTGGAATGCTGTTACATGGAGTCTGAAATCCTGAACGGGGGTTGAAGGGGCGACCGGATGTCCCCAACCTGTGGCCAGCCATTCCACATATTTCCGGTAATCAGGGTTCATGGTAATGTTCTTCAGGCTGTCGATCACATCATGCAATCCCATATCCAGCAAGCCATACAGCAGGCATCCTGAGTAGTCGAGCATGATCCTCGGGTTTTTTCCTTCATTTGCCAGTTCAGGGATAAATTCACCCATGCGCTTGTAACACCATTGGAACACCGGGCCGTCCTGGTTGCCATGGATATGCTGATTGTCGATCATGTATTTTAAATGGCTTATTACCGGCGAGGTAGATATTGACGCTCCTCCCTCCGGGATCAGGGGCTGGTGCATATGCAGGGCATTGGCAAAGCAACTCTTGATATTTCCAAAGTCAATACGGCTTTCAGGGAGGTAATGAGGCCCTTTTTGAGCCATAGCCTGTTGCACCATTTGTTCGGAGCCACTTATATTAGGTACGTCTTTAACATACTCGGGAATAGTAATCATATGTGTTGTTTTAGTTAGGTTCGTAAAATGGAAAACTGAATGATTCTGAGTGTTTTATCAGATTGAATGATAAACACCAAGTGTCTGATCAGCGATACTGTCCCAGCTGAAGACACTTCCTGCTGCATCACGACCGTTTCTGCCCATCCATCGGGCACGTTCAAAATCTTCAAACATGGTTCCAACTCCCCAGGCGATCGATTCTGGATGATCGTATATTTTATAGCCATTCACACCATGCCATACGAATTCAGAAGGGCCTCCGTTATGTGTTGCAACGACCGGTTTTCCAGCACTCCAGGCTTCCAGAACTACAATACCAAAGGGTTCGTTACGACTTGGTACCACCACAACATCACATGCTTTGAACAGATCTTTCAGGAAGCCGCCATTTTGATATCCCAGAAAACGGACAGCATGTTGCACGCCACGTTCACGGGCAAGATGTTCACACAAGCCTTTCTGTTCACCATCACCGACAAATACAAATTTTGCATTTGGATGATAATGTAAGACCATCGGAATGGCATTTACCAGGATATCCGGACCTTTTTGTACCGACATACGTCCAACAAATAATGCCATAGGATCAATCGGGCCGACGTGGATACGCCCTTTGATTTCGGCAGGATTTACCCAGCCATCAAAATGTGAAAGATGTACGCCGTTGTATATGGTCGCCATTTTCCAGTCCGGTACATGATAAATCCAGGATATTTCATGGCGAAGTGCGTTCGAAACCGTAATTACCCTGTCAGCACAGAATGTGCCATGGTTTTCATGATTTCGTATGCGCTCTGAAATGCTGTTGAAGAAACGGTTGCCACACCGGCCATATTCGGTAGAATGGATTGTCAGGACAGTTCTTTTTGGACGGCTTTCCTTTATCCAGATCACTGCATTGGAAGTGAGCCAGTCATGTGCGTGGATAACATCAAAATGGCCGATATGATTTTCTACTTCAAAAAAATGATGCATCATTGACCCGCACATATTATTAATTTCATCGACAAAATTCGGATTCAGATCAAAGGGACAATAGTGATAGTATACCCCATCAATTTGATTCCAGCCGTAGCAGTTTCCCGACGCCCGGGTAAACACATGAACTTCATGACCTTTACGCTCCAATGATGCAGCCAGTTCCGATACATGTACGCCTACACCACCAACGCAAATTGAATGAAGCGATTCCCAGGTAAACATAGCGATTCGCATAGGAGGAAGATTTTAAGGTTTGTTACTTGATGTTATAATTCATGTTCAATTTAGGAATTTAATCATAATATGAAAATATAAAAAGCATTAATAAATTTTGTTTTAGTATTCGTTGAGGCTATTTGTGCGGAATTGCTTAAAGGTAGATAAATAACAGAATCCTGAGAAATTATCTATGCAACGTGCATGAATTCCCAGGATTTTAAATAATTAAAAGATTATTGGATTGATCGGGATTACCACCAGATCCGTATACAACAATAATCAGCCGGGATTACAGGGGTAAGATCCATATAAATCCTGGATATTTTTCCATTCGGATCATTGACAACTCCCTGAAAGACCTTGGCAGATATTCCGTTATCTGTGGCTATGATTTTGCTATACATAATCTCATCCCTCTCTTGTTCCTCTATTATTTTGTATACCTCAATACTTGCAGTAGCTACAGGAGAAGATGTGTGATATGGATTGCCTCTGTAGGCTAACATATAGAAATTAAGACTGCTTATTTTCGGGTTTAATCTCAGTGTAACTTCTTTTTCCTTTTGGTGGAAAGCAGTATAAAATGTATCGAAACAAAATGAATGGGAAGTAGCTGTAATTAGTAACAGTGCTATTATTGTGATTTTTTTCATGATATATAGTTTAAGTAGGTTAAAATGATTCATTAAAGAAGTAGTATAAATCAGAACCGGAAGGACTAATAAAGTATTTTTAGCCTTCCGGTTATGAAGTTTTTGGTGAATATAGCTATTCAGCTACCATTCAAACCGTATAAAAGACAGATCCTGGCGATACGTAGCGGCAAGCATAACTTGCGCATAGTTGATTTTGCTTGAAGGAGCGTACACTTCCTTACGGATGCTTGAAAGATCAATTCCGGGCTTGTTTTGCAGGCCTTGTAGGACAATTGCTTTTCCGTCCTGCGTTTTAACAATCAGATAAATTCGTGCTGTGCCACCCGGATTATCGGCAACTTTGCTGAATACTACCATATAATATCTTAAGGCACTAATATTGTTGAAGTAGACATCTTGAATTTTTATCGTATAATAGGTGGCAGAATACACACTACTATGGGTGTAACTGAATGAATACGAAGATGCTGCAAAAAACAGCAAGACAATAATTATTAGTTTTTTCATGATTTTTAATAATGATTTAGTTTGTGTAATAATAATGGTTAGTTATGGCTACCATTCTAACCGAATAAATGACAAGTCCTGATAATATGTGGCCGTAAGGTAGATGTGCGCCGTTGCAATATTTCCGGTCGGATCGTACGCTACGTCGCGGATGCTCGAAAGGTCAATTCCCGGTTTGTTTCGCAGGCCTCTGGAGGCAATTATGGTGCCATTTTTTGTGATAATATCGAGATATGCACGCGCAGTTCCTCCCGGATTATCCGCTACTTTACTGAATACCACCATGTAGTATTTTATAGTACTGAGATGGTTGAAGTTGGCGTAGTATTCCTTCACCGAGTAATAGGAGGCAGAATAGACCTTACTGTTGGTGTAGCCGAACGAATACGTTGATGCTGCAATTACCAAAAGAGCAATAATTATTAGTTTTTTCATGATTTTAATAATGATTAAGTTTTTATAGTACTGGGTGTTAAGTTATGAATTATGTTTAAAAAAATAAAACCGTTATTGGTTATTTAGTGTGTTACATCGTTAAAAGGATATTGGGTGTTTTGTGTGATAGGATTCTGAAACGGATGGCAAAGGGCAAAGAGCTCAGCGCAACGCGTATTATCTCAGGTATTCAGAAGTTTTGATTTTTTTTCCGATTCAGTTTATTAAAAATCCCCCATTTTTACGGATCAGTCTGTAAATCTGGGGGAGAGGTAGTATGGCAAAGCGCGAAGCGCACAGGGCACAGCGTATTGTTTGTAAAAAGGCAGGATATTTAATTTTAGTGATACCAACCTGACAGCGTCCAAAGACCTGTCAGCGTTACTTAAGACGACACTACTCAACATTTCATAGCTTTCCAATTTTGTCTGAAGCAGAATTTTCAGAATTACAGAATATACGAACCAGGGTATTGTCCGCTTGCTACTTTCTCAAACTCCAATCTACACTTTGCCCTATAAGCTCTGCTCTTTGTTCAAGTAACTTCTCTTGTTCCTCCAAACAATATATTTTAAACTCCCCAGAAATACTGATTGATCCGAAATTATGATTGATCCGATTGGGATCTCGTAATGCCGAAATTTTCGAAAGGGCATAAAAAAAGAGGTTGTTTTTGAGACAACCTCTTTGTAGCCCGTAGGGGAATCGAACCCCTGCTACCAGGATGAAAACCTGGCGTCCTAACCCCTAGACGAACGGGCCGTGCTGAAAAGCGAGTGCAAATATAGGTGATTGTTGTTTAATTACAAATACCAAAATGTTTTTTTTATTATAATTTTTATTGATACATTCATTTATTTATGTAAAACCATGGAAAAGAGAATATTAAGGGTGGTTAAAGAAAAATCGGGGTTGACAAATGACAAAATCGAGCGGATTTTCAGGTTGACAGGATATGAAAAAATACATTAAAAACATAAATTCATGACGAATATCAGTTGTTTTTTTTCAAAAGGATACTACTTTTGCACTCGGTTTTTTGTTTAATTCATAAATCAGAAAAATAGATGATTAAAATTGGTATAAACGGCTTTGGAAGAATTGGAAGACTTGTCTTCCGTGCAACAGTTGAAAGACCTAATGTACAGGTAGTTGCCATCAACGACTTGATTGATGTTGAATATATGGCCTACATGTTAAAATATGATTCTACTCACGGCCTGTTCAAGGGTGAAGTAGAAGTTAAAAACGGTGCTCTTATCGTAAACGGAAATGAGATCCGTGTAACAGCAGAAAGAGATCCTGCAAACCTTAAGTGGGATGCTGTTGGAGCTGAATATGTAGTTGAATCTACCGGTATCTTCCTGACTAAAGAAAAAGCACAGGGACACCTTGATGCAGGTGCTAAAAAAGTAATTATGTCTGCTCCTTCAAAAGATGATACTCCAATGTTTGTTATGGGAGTTAACAACACATCTTATACTAATGACATGAATTTTGTATCCAACGCTTCTTGTACTACAAACTGTCTTGCTCCTATTGCAAAAGTATTACATGACAACTTCGGTATCCTCGAAGGTCTTATGACTACTGTTCATGCAACTACTGCAACTCAGAAAACTGTTGACGGACCTTCTGCAAAAGACTGGAGAGGTGGCCGTGGAGCTGGTCAGAACATTATCCCTTCTTCAACCGGTGCTGCTAAAGCTGTTGGAAAAGTTATTCCTTCACTTAACGGTAAACTTACAGGTATGGCATTCAGAGTTCCTACTCCTGACGTATCTGTTGTTGACCTTACCTGCCGTCTTGAAAAAGAAACTTCTTACGAAGAAATTTGTAAAGTTATGAAGGCTGCTTCAGAAGGTGAACTGAAAGGTGTTCTTGGTTATACTGAAGATGCTGTTGTTTCTAACGACTTCATCGGTGATGCAAGAACTTCTATCTTCGACGCTGGTGCAGGAATCCAATTGAGCTCAACTTTCGTAAAAGTTGTTTCATGGTATGACAACGAAATGGGTTACTCAAACAAAGTTGTTGACCTTGTTGAATACATGGACTCAGTTAAGTAAGAATACGAAATAGTATAGTAAATATAAGAAAACCAGGAGCAGTCACTCCTGGTTTTTTTGTTCCTGGTAGATTTATAATGAACTGAGCAGCTTGTATACCATTTACCATCATGCCTGTTTATTTACCAATTGAATAATTCATAATGGTCTGATCCAAGGCCCCTGTTTACTATTTTTTTGCCCTTAGCTGCGGTTTTTTATTTTGCAGAACCTAACTAACTATTGAAAAAATTCATGGTACGCTGAATACCTATTGAGCAAAAGGATAGTGCCATATCGCCGGCTTTGGTTAAAATTTCCGGAAGCGCTTTCATTTCTTCTTCGTTAAACCTGCTCAACACATAGTCTACCTGCTGGCCTTTCTGGAAGTCATTCCCGATTCCCATACGTAATCTCGGATATGCATTTGTTGCAAGCGTTTCTTCAATATTGCCCAGTCCGTTGTGGCCGGCTGAAGAGCCTTTTCCCCGCATGCGCAATTTTCCGAATGGTAGGGCAATATCATCCGTAAGGATCAATGTTTGTTGTGGTGTGATCTTTAATTTTTGTATCCAGTAGTTAACCGCTTTGCCGCTCAGGTTCATATAGGTTGAGGGCTTGATCAGATGAATGGATTTACCCTTATGCCTGCATTCACATGTTGATGCAAGCTTATTTGGCTCAAAAACCTTGTCAAAACGATCGGCAATCTCATCAACTGTTAAAAATCCAATGTTATGTCTTGTGAGTTCGTATTCAGCGCCAATATTTCCTAAGCCTACAATTAAGAATTTCATGGTAAATGAATTTTTATGTAAAAATATAATACCGGTCTCGCGGTAAGAAATCGTTGGGGATTTCGAGCTGCGGTCATATCCCGGTGCACGGGATACCTTACGAGCTGTAAAGCTCGCCCGATCACCAAACCCCCAATGTTTTTTAACGCGTGTTACAAGCCGTTATTTCTTAAATATATATTCATAATGAATTTTTGTCGAGATTTTATCGTCAACAAAATATTCCTTAGTTATCAAATATCCATTTTTATCATATAGAAATTTCACATTATCGGAAGCGACAAAATCATATTCCCCACCGAACGGACTCTTACCAGAATCAATTGTTTTATATGACAATAGTTTTTTATCAGAATCATAATCGTAAAATGACTCAAATATTTTATCTCCATTTGTTCTGTAAATAACTCGTCGCAGAATTAAATCATCTTTGAAAAATGTTGTATCAACACTCAATAGTCCCGTTGAATCTCGATACTCTCCTAAACGTATGTCTCCAATATAGGAATAAGTTTTTGTCTGTGTCTCAATAGATTCTTGTCGAGGATGCTCCCAATCAATTTCGGATGAGTTAGGTTTAAAATAAACTAAAGTATTTGGATTAGGATAACTTATCATTAACTCTTTAATTATCTTGCCATTTGCATTATAATCAAAAATCTCACTTATCACCAGATTATCACCAAACTCGTACCAATCCACCTGCTTTAGTTTGTAATTATCATATTTATATTTTTTAGTTTGAAGAACTATCGAACCATCATATTCTGATTCTTCTACTAAATCACCAGTATTTGGGTCTGTAACTGTTCTATATCCTCTGCGACCTTTATCCTTGTATTCAATCAGTCTGTTATTATCATCATATTTGAAATGTGAATTTGATTCAATCAGACCATTGTATCTATGCTCTGTTTTTATCAAGTTACCCTTTGAATCATAATCTGATATTGCTACCGTATCACCTTGCACAATAGGATTTTTATAAAAGTAATCCATTGTCGTAATTTTTATCTTAAGGTGTTCTGGTTCTTTGAAATCATAATCTTGAGCAAATCCACCTAATGATGCTGAAATCAAAATTCCTATTGTTAATGCTTTAATCATCTACTGTCTTTTAATGGCTTGTAACTCAAGAATAAATTTTGGTTTCAGAACGATTTACGTTATAAAAACAAATCCCGCCGGAAAAGGACGGGATTTAAAATTATTTAATGATGTATTTTTAATTCTATTCTTCTGATGCAGTTTCTGTTGCTGCAGCTTCCTCTGTTTCGCCTTCTCCTTCTTCGGTACCATCACCACCTTTAAGAGCTCTTGGTATTTCGACAGAAGCTATTGTTACTCTTGGGTTATTAAGAATGGTAAAGTTTTCAGTTTTAATGCTGGAAACTTTAATCGATTTGCCTAAACCAAGTTTGCTTATGTCAAGTTCAATTGCTTCCGGCATATCACCTGGTAAAGCTTTGATACGAACTTTTCTGACTTTTGTAACAAGCTTACCTCCCTGTTGTATGCCTGGTGAGCTTCCGACTAGTCGAACAGGAATATCCATCTTAACAGGCCTGTCATCCACAAGAAGCAGGAAGTCAGCATGTAAAATGATTTCACTGACAGGATGGAACTGAATGTCCTGAAGTATCGCCTTGTACTCTGTGCCTTCGATATTGAGTGTCACGAAAGCTGCTTCAGGTGTGTAGACGAGATCCCTGAAAAGGATCATCGGGCTGAAGAAGTGTATTTGATCTTCTCCTCCGTAAAGTACGCAAGGGACATTTCCATCTAATCTGAGCCTTTTGGCATCGATTTTTCCGAGATTTGCTCTTTTATACCCTATAATCTCTAGTGTACGCATTGTTTTTGTATTTTAATGTATAAATAATGAACTAATAGATTCGTTGTTGTGCGTCTTTCGTATACCCTTGGCAAACAGCCCGGCAACACTCAGGACTTTTATTTTTGAACATTCTCTGTAAAGTGGAATGGTGTCTGTTACGACTAATTCTTCCAGTGCTGAGTTTTCAATGTTCTCATAGGCATTTCCTGACAAAACAGGGTGGGTGCATATCGCTCGTACGGTTCTTGCTCCTTCCTCTTTTAATACGATACTGGCTTTTGACAACGTCCCACCTGTATCAATAAGGTCGTCAATAAGTACAACATCTTTGCCTTCTACATTCCCGATTACTTGCATGGAGGCAATTTCATTTGCCCGTTTCCGGTGTTTGTCAATCACGACCATGTCAACCTCAAAGTGTTTCGCAAACGACCGGGCTCTTTTTGTTCCTCCTACATCAGGAGAGGCTACAATCAGATTTTCAAGCTGAAGACTTCGTACATATGGTACAAAAATATACGATCCGTCAAGGTGATCAAGTGGAATGTCAAAGAATCCCTGGATCTGGCCAGCATGCAGGTCGCATGTCATGATGCGGTTGGCGCCTGCTGCCGAGATCAGGTTGGCAACCAGTTTGGCAGCAATAGCGACTCTGGGACGGTCTTTCCGGTCTTGTCGGGCATATCCGAAATAGGGAATTACAACGGTCACATATTTGGCGCTTGCACGTTTGGCGGCATCAATCATCAACAGCAATTCCATCAAATTATCAGATGGAGCAAATGTTGAGTTGATCAGGAATACATCACAGCCCCTGACTGATTCTTTGAAGAAAGGCGACATCTCGCCGTCACTGAATTTTGGAATTTCAACTTCTCCCAAAGGCTTGCCATATTCTAATGCAATTTTTTTTGCTAGATATTTTGAATTAGTGCCTGAGAAAAGTTTAACCTTTGACATGTACGCAAATTTGGCGTTAAAAACAAAATTCCCGAATTATACTATCCGGGATTTGGTTGTCCCACTAGGGCTCGAACCTAGACTCTTCTGAACCAAAATCAGACGTGTTGCCAGTTACACCATGGGACAATTTTATTGCCTTGATTTTTCGGAGTACAAAGGTAAAATTAAATTCCTTCTTTTAAAATGAATAGAGCAAAAAATATTAAAATCATTTTTCACGGAAGATGGAGGATATAACCGATCGGATTTTGCCCAGACTCTGATCGACCAGGGTATTAAAGTCACCGGATATTTTAAATACATAGATAACAGGCACATACAATATAATTGCAATAGCACTTCTGATCAGAATATCCCATACAAAAAATACTTTGGGAATGAAGAAGATAATCAGTACCAGGAAAAAACCAAGAGCCAAAACAACAATGTATTTATAGTTATAAGGTGAAAGATTGTATTTGACCTTTATAAAAATATATTTAATGAGGTTATATAAAAGGAGGGATATGAATGAAGCAAGGGCGGCTCCCACAATGCCATGATCAGGAATGAGAAGCGCATTAGTCCCGATAAGCGCCAGAAGGAGGATTATTATGAAAAATGAATGAACCCTGTAATATTTTGAATACAGGATCATGGAATCATTAACACCTCCTGCAAGTTTTACAAGGTTTGCCAGGGCGATAAATACAATCACATATTTGCCTTCACTGTAACTTTCCGGAATTATTTCAAAGATATTGTCGAGGTTTATTAGCAATCCGACGACCACAAGGGTGCCAATTATTAAGAGATTTATACTGCTTTTGTTATAAATATCCTTGATGGTTTCTAGATCATTCTCCTTAAAAGCTTTTGAAATAAGCGAAGGCGCAATTTTGATAATAGCTCTTGAAGGTACCAGAACCAGTGTTCCAAAAAAGAATGTTGTAGTGTATACTCCCGTCGCATCTGTATTTAAATAGTGATTGACCATGATCGTGTCGATCCTGAGAACGGCAATATTGCTAAATGTATTCACCAATCCGAACGAGCTTACACTGACCATTGTCTTTACCAGAGATTTTTTTAAGAAACTGAGTTTTGGCAAAATGTAGAAATCCTTGTGATGTATTAAGTGAAAAATTATGAGGATCGTCGGGATGCATATTGCGGCTGTGTAGAGATAGATGTAGGATTCAAAATCCAGTAATTTAAGGAAAATCAAAAGAAGCCCTGCCAGAATGATTATTCGTTGAATAATATCTCTTAACAAGAGGCCAAAAGCAGATCTGTACAGCATATTGTTATACGAATCAAGCAATGCATAGTAGAGCTGAAACAAGGTCAGAGGTATTATCAGGAAAAAATACTTAACAAAATCCGGTGACTTTTCAATGTTATGGGCGGAGATCAGATCTTTTATTGGATAATAAAACAACATGAACAGTAAAAAACCTGTTGTTCCGACTAATAGTGAGATAAATAAAAATCCGTTATATGTTTTGTCGTTTTTTTTGCCGACAAAATGAGGGAACATCCTGACGGTTGTTGTATTAAACCCAAGACCCGCAAAACTCATAAATACAGCTGAGTAGGACATCAGAAGGTTAATAGTTCCGATCTGACCTTGTGTTAGCAGATGCGGAGCGAGTAGTCCGGTATTTAAATACCCCAGGATAATACCCGAATACAGGAATATGGTAGATTTTAATGCCTGATTTTTAATTACTCCCAATGAATGCCGAAGTTTAAATAGTAAAAATACAAATATGAAAATTAAAAGCGTTCTTTTTCCGGTCCCGCTGATTTTATTTCCATCAATGATTCCCAAAACCGTTGTGATGCTCCGGCATCTATTCTAAATGCCATTTCCTCAATGCTTTTATCATATTTTTCCCTGTCGATCTTAAAATTTTTCCCGATCAGTTTCCTTAGATGGTTTTCAATTTCTGATGGATTGGTTGCCTGAAGTGCAATCCCGTTTTTATGTAGATCCAGAATGTCCTGTTTTAAATGATCAACAAGAATTAAAGGCTTATAAAAATACATCACCTCGTAGCCAACAGTAGAAAAACAGGTCATTGCAACATCAATCATGCCGATGGTAAGGTACAGGTCGGTATCCTCTATTATTTCAATATTTTCGCAACCACACGCGTTTGCAATGGACAAATAATAATTTTTATCTTTTTCATGCGGATGCATTTTTAACAGTAAAATGCTATCCGGAATGTTTCTGATGGCCGTGAAAACATCCTGTGCTGCCCGATACCTGAGCTTTTCATCCTTTTGTGGTTGGGAAGCAAATAACACAAGGTGTTTAAATCCTTTGTCGGTATATGATTTGCGATAGCTTTCTGAAAGGCTTTTGATCCCTGTGATATAGTCTGTTCTTAACTGACCAATTGTTTTTATACTTTCAGATGAGAATCCTTTTTCTATGAGCCTGTTACGCCATTTCTTTCCCCAGGTAAAAAAATAATCTGTTGTGGAACGGTGCCGGAAATCACATTCGCTGTAGGTGTATGACAGGTGATCTTCGTTTATCAGGCCATGTTGGTAGCCAATCGTAGTTATTCCTCTTGACTTGGCGGCATCATGGATGATCTTGAAATTCGGACTGTTCTCATCAATGGATATCAGTATTTTTGCCTTTGATCTTTTGAAGTAATGCCGGTAGACATGGTATTTTAATACATAATATTTTGAAGAAGCGTGCAGGCGCTTGAAGGCTTCGAAGAAAAGCCTTTCAACTGAGTCCAATGTATCGGAACTTATTTTGCGATAGTTGGACTGTAATAATCGTAAATCTGCCTTCCATTTTTTTAATACCCTGAAATTTAACAGTGAATGTAAAAAAATACGTTCGCTGAATATCCTGTTCTCAGGGGCGTGATTTATGAAATTGTTGCGGGTTATCCTGAATGGATCAGAGAACTTCGGTATTAGTAGTTGATCGATCAGTCCGATTTCCTTACTGTATTTTTTTGTGAAAGGGCCGAGGAAAGCATCTTCAAGTTTGTCTTTTCCGGTTTGGGGATCAAATATGCGTCTGTAGTGTCTGATACTGTCAATTACCAGGATTTCTTTGTCTTTCAGGTACAAGGATTGATTAAACAGGCTATACAGATATCGGATCACGACGGTGAGACTATAGAAAAACAGAGCCTTGAAGTGAACAGATCTTTTTCTTTTAACCTCCGGATAGACATATCGGACTTCTTTCCCAAGAAAACCTGAAGCTTCTATTTGCCGGTTTTCGGTGAATATCAAAATTTCTTCATAGGTGTCCGGTTCAATAATATTCTGGATCTCCCGGATGGTAGTCATGAGTGTTTTTACCTGGTAAAAGATCCTGAATTTATGATAATACCATAGACCGGCAGTTTTAAAAGTAAAAAACTCGGAAAAGGGTGTGCCATCGATTTTCCGATCGCCGAATTCAAGGATTGACTTGAGAAGTTCTTTGTTCAGCGATTGGAGTTCCTGTCCTTCTAACCCGGGGATTGTCTGATCGTTCTCTGTTTGTTTGGGAATGGATCTATTTCGAAAGACCCTGCAGACAGACGAATCTTGTTGTATACGTTGTTTTTCGGTATCACTTAACGTTCTGTCAGCAATGATCAGTTTCATGAAAAACGCTGTTTATGAATTATAAAACGAAATGATTTTCTCACATATGTATTCAACTTCCACATGTTTCAATTCAGGGAAAACAGGTAATGACAGGATCTCATTTGGGATGCTATAGGCAACGGGGAAATCTTCCGGTTTGAATCCCCTGTTTGCGTAGGCATCCAGATAGGGCAGGGCAGTGGGGTATTGGATAGCACATGATATCCCTTCCTGGTTCAGGTATTGCATCAATGCATCTCTGTTTTTTGTTCTGATCACAAACAAATGATGCACATGACGGTAAGATTCTCTGGTCTTGGGCAGGATTACAGGCGCTTCTGACAGTAGTTTCTTATATTCATCCGAAATGCTGATGCGTTTTTTTGTCCATTGATCCAGATACCTGAGTTTAACATTTAAAATGGCGGCATTTATACCATCCATTCTTGAATTTCTTCCTTCTATGAGATGCTGATGTTTTTTTCCTGACTGGCCATGCTGGGATATCATTCGGATCGTATCGGCAATGTCTTTGTTGTTGGTAACCATTCCTCCGGCATCACCATACGCCCCAAGGTTTTTCCCGGGGAAAAAACTGAAAGATGCAGCATCACCAAAGGTCCCGGTCGTTGTATTGCCAATGGTCGCTCCGTGCGCCTGGGCACAGTCTTCGATAAGGATAAGATTATGTTTTTTTGCTATTTCAGAAATCACGGGCATATCGGCAGGGTGACCATACAGGTGAACAGGAATGATGGCTTTGGTTTTTGATGTGATCTTTTCCTCTATCAGGGAAGGGTTGATGCAATAGTAGTCGGACTCAATGTCAACAAATACAGGTAGTGCGCCAACATTGGTCACAGCTTCGGATGTGGCGATCCAACTGATGGCAGGAACAATCACCTCGTCCCCGGGACCGATATCGAAGGCTTTCAGCAGTATTTCGATCGCATCTGTACCATTTGCGCAGGCAACACAATGTTCAGCACCGATAAATCCGGCAAAATTTTCTTCAAATTCTCTTACAAACGGATTGTTAAGGTTGCCGATAAAGGCGCAGCTGTCAATGATTTTTTGTATAGCGATATCTATTTCTTCCTTTATATCGCAATACTGTCGCTGAAGATCGACGAAGTTTATTTTCATTAGTTTATATTTTTCGTATCAGCCTGGCAGGATTTCCTGCATAGATTCCCGGTGTGGTAATATCCTTTGTGACGACAGAACCAGCCCCGATCACAACATGATCTGCTATTTTTACAGGCAGAATGGTAGCATTTGTTCCTATAGAGACATTATTCCCTATAGATGTTTTCTCCCATAGGGATTTTTTTCCTTTAGCGGGCCCCCCGATCGCAAACCGGTCATTCACAAATTTGGCCCCATGCGAAATAAAACAATCATCTCCGATGGTGACCAGTTCGCAGATAAAAGCGTGTGACTGGATCCGGCAACGTTTTCCGATCGTCACATCTTTCTGGATCTCCACAAAAGGGCCGATAAAAGATTCGTCACCTATTACACATCCGTAAAGATTGACAGGATGGACAACGGTGACGTTTTTCCCAAAAGACACATTAACAATACCTGTTTCCTTTTTTATGTAATCTGTCATTATTTAATGGCTTTATAGATCTTCTGAATTATCTCAACGGTTTTTAGCCCTTCAAAACCATTTGTTGCGATAGTTCCTTCATTTTGCAGAACATCAATTACATTGGCATACACCTTATCGTGGTTTGACATTGATCCTTTGTATTCACCATAGTTGTTAGGAGGATTTCCCGGAGGGAGGTCTTTGATTTCGAAATTGTCAAATTTCTGGTATTCCAGTTCGTTAAGATACTGTCCTCCGATCTTTACGGTACCTTTATCTCCGAATATGGTTATCGAACCTTCCATGTTTTTGGCAAAGCTGTTTACGGTATAATTTATTGTACCGATCATCCCGTTGTGGAAACGTATGGCTACCACTCCGGCATCTTCAAACTCAATCGTATCCTTATGGGTGAAATTATTGCTGAACCCCTGTGCATCACTGATATCGCCAAAGAAGTAATAAAGCAGATCG
>JBNKDZ010000660.1:0-2883 GCA_050288525.1 Cyclobacteriaceae bacterium | reverse complement strand
GATGACAAATACAGGCGGTTGTTTTTGTTAAGTATGAAATTGATCTTCGAGTTCAGATCGTAAAATTGAACAACGGAATTGTGGATCACATTGTCTTCGGGCGTAACATGTTTGAAAAAAAAACCGACATACGACCACCTGCCGGAAATAAGAAAAGATGCCCTGTCTTTGATGATAGGTCCCTCAGCCGTGAGCCGGCTCATGATCAGTCCCAATCCACCGCTAAGATGAAACGATTTGGCATTTCCTTCTTTCTGGGTGATATCCATAACCGATGACAATCTTCCTCCGTAACTGGCAGGGATATCGCTTTTATAGAATTTTACATTTTTGATGATATCCGCATTAAAAACCGAATAGGTACCTACCAGATGTGAAGCATTATACACAATGGCTTCATCCAGGATCATCAGATTCTGATCAATGTTTCCGCCACGCACCTGAAAGCCTCTTCCAACTTCACCTGTCTGTGTTATTCCCGGCAGAAGTTGAATGCTTCGCAACAGATCCGGTTCACCAAACAACGACGGTCCTTTCTTTACATCCTGAATATTTACTTTTGATAACTTGATGCGTGTCCTGTCAATTCCTTTATTGTCCCCTTTAATTACGACTTCATCAAGCTGAACGTCAAGAGGTGTCATCTCCTGATCTTCGCGTAAATTGCCATGTAAATCTATCTCCCTGGTGCGTAACTGGTATCCCATGTATGAGAAAAAGACATGATGTTGCCCTTCCGGCACCGTGATGGAAAAAAAACCGTATTGGTTGGCCGTGGTGCCGTTGTCTCCGATCGTCACATTTGCAAAGGGAAGGGTTTCTCCTGTCAGTTCGTCTTTAATGATCCCGCTGTAGGTGCACATTTTCTGAGATGTACCATGTTCGGAGGCATTTCCCTGATCTCTGTTTTTATAAATGACGACTGATCTTTCATTTCGTAAGGTATATTTCAATCCGGTTCCCTGGCATAATGAATCCATTACCTGATCCAGTGTCCATTTTTCCGCATTGATTTCTTTTATCATTACATTGTCCACCTGATCATTAACATAGTAAAACCTCAGTTCATAGGTTTGTTCAAGATCCTTCAGGATCTGCACAAGTGAGACATCTTTCTTTTTAAGTGTGATCAACTGTTTGTGCGAGGTCTGTGAAAAACCCTTAAAAAACACGAACATTAAGATCCAAAAAATATACCGGTAGCTCATAAGACAAAAATTATGTTAAAATTGTTTATACATGATATACACCTGATGTCTGATTTACCTTGACCGGACAAGGATATTTTTTAAAAATAAATTTAAAATCAGCGTTTTTTAATAGATCGTGTAGGTTTTTTCTCCGGTTTTTTCAAACGAACAACCGGCTGAGAATGTAATTATGTCCAATATCTCTTCAGGTGAATCCCCCTGAAATTTTCCGGTGAAATACACATTTTTGATATTATCATGTACTATGATCCGTATTCCAAATTGCTGTTCCAATTGCTTAAAAATGGATAACAGCGCAACGCCCTCAAATACCAGGGAAGGATGCTGCCAATTCAGGATTCGTTCTTTTGCCACAGGATACTTTTCCCTGGGCTGATGGCCCGGGTTAACCGATGTCCCTTCTCCACCGGACAATAATTGAGATCCTCCTTTTATTTCCTGATTATAAATTTCTACCAGACCACTGAAACAGGAAACATCAACCTTTTCATTATCGGATCGGATATTGAATGTTGTTCCGAGAACGTTGATAGTGGTGTAGAGCGCCTCAACGGAAAAAGGCTGACCGGTCTTCCTGACATCAAAATAGACCTCACCTCCCATGCTCAATGTCCTTTTAAAATTCCATAACACCTTATTATATGAAATATACGAATTTGAATTCATGACAATTTTTGAACTGTCCGGAAGATATAACTCCACGATCTCATCCGTTGATGACCGGAATTCTGTTTTTGCTGAATAAATGTACAAGGCAAGCCCTATGATCAGTATTGCAGCAACAGAGGTGGTTTTTATGTAGATGCTTCGTAAAACAGATCTTTTTGGTTTTAAGGAATTCTCATTAAGAGATTTCTCCAGTCTGTTCCATCGATCTTCATTGGTTTTGGAATGTGGTGTTTCAAGGTCCGTTTCACCGGCTGTATCCAAAATTGCTTTAAAATCCTCGATTTCTTTTTTCAGGGCATCATCTTCAGACATTGCTTTATTGAGAAGCTGACTTTCCTGTAAATCCAGATTTCCGGACAGATATTTGGCTATTATATGATCTTTATTCTTCATGAATTTTCATTCCTGTATGTAATACACTTAAACTAGGATTTACCTCCATAACCTGATAAATATTCAGGTGGAATGGATTCTCTGATCGTTCTGAGCGCTTTCACCATATGACTTTCTACTGTTGATATGCTAATCCCCAGTTCTTTTGCAATTTCCTTATAGGACATCTGCTGATTTCTGCTCATAAGAAAAACATTTTTTGTTTTCTCCGACAATTTATCTACAGCCAGACTGATATACATCATGAGTTCCTCTTTCTCCATTGGCGTATTCGAAATACTGTTTTTTGTGGTATTGCGGACAAAATCTTCATGTTTTAAAATAATTTTCCCGTGACGTAAATGATTGAGGGATAGATTGTTGGCGATCGTGAAAAGGTAAGATTGCAGACCGTCCTCTTTTAATTCCTTCCGATGTTCCCATACTTTTATAAAAACATCCTGCAGGATATCTTCGGCAGCATCCTCATCCCTGATCTTATAAAATATATACCTGTAGAGACTATCCTGAAAAAAATCAAACAACTGTCTGAAAGCCAGCCTGTCCGATTTTCTAATTTTCTTTACAATACCATCAGGAAATACACTCATAAATCAAAAATGATATTTTT
>JBNKDZ010000659.1:0-8660 GCA_050288525.1 Cyclobacteriaceae bacterium | reverse complement strand
CAATCCCGAAAATCCTCTTGATAAATTGAAGAATAATTTTTTAAAGTAATGTTGCCTGGTTTGCCCGGTCACATAAAATGCATTGATATTGAGTGATAATTTGTTATATTTCAATCTAAAAACAAGTGTTGTCTTTTTTTTACTAGTAATTTATCAATGTTATAATTGATTTAATTGTAATAACCATCTACTAATATTTTTAAACACATAAAATTATGAAAAAGCTTTTTTTTATTACTATTCTGCTTATCGTCGGAATAAGCAGCCAGACTTTTGCTCGTATTCCGGTACCATTTTGCAGTAGTTGTGAGTATATACAGGAGGTTGCAGATCTGCCCGACTCTTTATATTATTTAGAAGATTCACAGGCAAGTCTGGATCTGGGATATTTATACAAACAATTCTGGATTGTCTGGCTTCCGATATGGAATTTTGATGGTCAGTATTGTCTGTATGAAAAAGGGAACGATGAAGTGTACTATGAAATAACAAAAGAGGAATTAACGGAACTGGAGACGGCAGGTTATTTTAAAATGTCATCAAATCCGATTTCTATCTGGAATAAGTTGGGAGGAAAAGTTATTGTAATTGCTTTAATCGCATTGATAATATGGGGGTATTTCTCTAAAAGTGATGAAGAAGAGGAAGAACAACCGGAATTGGCAGAACAGGGTTCTGAAGAAGTAAAAGAATAAAATATTGATTTACTCGGATAAGCCGGATTTTTCCCCTGATCTTTAAAAGTAGGGTGATAATGTGGATATTATATATGACTTCTCAAATGGTTTCTGAATAAAGTCATGAATAACTTTTTGATCGATTGCTTCCTGTACTTCGTCATTTACATCAAATCCTGACAATATGAAATAAGGAATATCGCTATTGATTGATCGTGCCTGTTTTATAAAGTCCATGCCACTCATTTTTGGCATGCGCATATCTGTTATAACTGCCTTTAAGTCAGGCGTGTCGTTAAGAATTTTCAGAGCCTCGACTCCGTCTATAGCAGTGAGAATATCTATTTCATCGATAAACGTAAGTTTGAACAATACCAGATTCACCTCCTCATCATCCAGATATAACACTTTTGGAATATTTTGCTGACTCATAATTATTAAGTTTTAATGGTAAACTAATGATAACTTTAGTTCCTTCATTAATTTTAAAATTTATAGAAATCTTTCCTTTATGATCCCGTACCTAATTGTTTGCAATTGATAATCCAAGCCCCCGTTCCTGAACCGGTATCTTTATGGTGACAAGCGGTTATTTGGTAAATGGTCCTGTTACGGTTTATTTGCTTCTGCTGAAACAAACTTGGATGATATTTTGTTTTTTTAGGATTATTCCGCACAACATTAATACATGAACTTTGTGTTATGTGACCACCACATTATCATGTTATTAAATATCTATTTTTTATTTCAATTATAAAAGCGTTTTCAGCTGGTATGATGAAATTTTAAAAAAGATAATTTAACGTATTATTTACTTTATGGAAGAAAATATATCAACAGAAGCTCTGGATTTATTCAGGGTGTAGAAATGAAGTCCCGGGGCATTATGATCCAGCAATTGTCTGCATTGTTCAATAGCATATCCGACTCCAAGATCATAGGTTTTTTCCAGGTCATCCTGATGTGGTTCGAGCAACTCAACGAGTTTTTCAGGTATAGAGGCTCCGCACATTTCAGTAAATCGTTTGATCTGTTTGAAATTCGTAATAGGCATTATACCGGGTATAATCGGAACGGTTATTCCTGATTGGCGGGCCTTTTCAACAAAGTCAAAATAGTAGGTATTGTCAAAAAATAATTGGGTGATAATAAATTCAGCCCCCTGATCCACTTTGTATTTGAGATAGGCAATATCTTTATCAAGATTGGTGGATTCAGGATGTGTTTCTGGATAACCGGCAGCTGCTATGCCAAAGCGGTTTTGCTCTGATACAAACCTGATCAGGTCGCTGGCATGCTGGAAGTCGCCCCCGGCATTGATGGATGTGGCATCTTTAGGGAGGTCGCCACGTAACAAAACGAGGTTTTCGATATTAATGGATTGAAGATAATCAAGATCTTTAAGCACCTTTTCTTTTGATGCATTTACACAGGTATAATGTGCCATGCTTAATAATCCGATCTTATTGTTCAGGTAATCAACCAGATCAAAGGAAGCATCCTGAGTAGAACCACCTGCTCCATAGGTTACTGAGATAAACGAAGGTGACAATTTCAGCAATTGTCCAACATTAATACCCAGTTCCAGAATAGACGTAAAGTTTTTTGGAGGAAAAAACTCAAATGAAAAGGTTTTTTCACCTTTTTTTAACAGATCAATTATCTTCAAAATATTCAGTAGTTTATTTTAAATCCTGCAAATAAAATCAAAAAACCTCAAGGGTAAAAACCAATACCTGAAAAAGGGATCACAATCTTTTTAACAGTACCTCTGCTTCAGTCCGTAAATAAGAAAATTCTGCCTCTTTTATAGCTCTTTTATAATCATCTTTTGCCTTTTCGGGGTTTCCTGATTTTTGATTTACCCTGCCAAGCCCGAGAAACAACATACTATCATAATGTGGGATCCGAATCTCTTCATTTTGGCTTCCCAACTTGTCTGCCAAGAGGTAATTCTTTTTTGCCTGTTCAAGATTTCCAACCGATCGTTCGTAATAGATGCCGGCAAAAATAGCTCCGAGATACTGGTAATATGCATCGTGGCTATTTTGAAGATTCGTAATCAGCGGTTTGGCCTGATCGAATTTTTTTACCCGAAGTAAATTCTCTGCATAGTAAGATTTGTACAAAGGGTTATTGGGATATGTATGGTTAAGATGTTCGCTGAAATGTATTGCTTCAAAGGGCTTATTTTCATAATTGGTATAGATATGGAAAAGATATGCATAGCATTCAACACGTGTAAACAGGGCTGATTTACTTCCTTTCTTCAGCATTGACAAGCCTTCTTCTTTGTCACCACTTCTGAAAAACCAGATGAAGGATTTGAAAAAAGGATGCTCTTCAGGATATTTTTCACGATAGTAATTATAAATGCCACTGGAAAAATAGAAGTCGGGATATTTTTCCATAAGGTCAAATCCGTCTTTAACATATTTGTAGGCTGTTTTTGCCTCTCCCAGGGCTTTAAGTTTACTACCATTATCAACATAGAGTTGTGCAAGGTATCCATGACTTGCCATCAGGAAAAAGAGGGCTTCGACATTGTTTTCGTCCTTTTCCAGAAGTGCTTCAGACCTGGAAATACAATCGAGCAAATGGTTTTCGAATTGAGCAAACGCATCCGTATCTTTTTTTAAGGGACGATGCTTCCAGGTGATGTAAAATGCTTTTAGAATGTCCATTCCCGGATAATCAGGCAATTTTCTTTCCAACACATACATTAAGGAGTCCGCTTTTTCAAATTCGATGTTGTAGATGTGATTTATAACCTTTCGGATTGACTGCAAGGTTTTTTCATCATTTAAAATCTGAGTCTGGGCATAAGCATTGTTCAGGGTCCCATGCGTAATGGCAAAAAAAATAATACTATAGAAAATTATTTGTCTCAAAAGAAATTGTTTGTAGGTTATTCGTAATATATTTAAAAGGGTACTCCCTTTGTTTTGATTAACGGTTAAATAACGACACAAATGTGCTAAAAGTTGCAGATGTTTTTCTTTTTTGGGGTCATGTTTTTGTAATTATTTTTAATATGACCGGATGGATATGGTCCGGAACCCGGAAAATCCATCTTTATGTTCTTGGTGCAACATTGTTTTCATGGCTGGTATTGGGAGTGAAATATGGGCTGGGATATTGTTTTCTTACCGATTGGCACTGGAACATAAAATACCGGCTCGGTCAAACGGATTTACCTTATTCCTTTATTAAATATTTATTTGACAAATATACACCTTTTCAATTGGCAGATCCTGTTATTGATAACATTACACTTTTCAGCTTTTTATTGGCAATATTGATAACGGTATACATCAATTTTGTTAAAAAAGCTATTCGAAGACACGGTTCAAAAAGTCGTTAAAGGGTTTTATTGTTTGAAATATCCCCACGGAAAAAGCTTCAAAACCGGGACTTAATACGTCTGTATCCCTGACAGGATGGCTGACAATAAAATGTTTGTGTTTTAAAACATCGATATGTGGATGATCCGGATCATATCCTTTGGGAGCTTTTTTCAAAGATTCTCCTTCAAGTGACGAGAAATATTTTTTGAAAGATTTGTCTTCAGTAATAGCAAGGAATTCATTGATATTATAGTCGATCTCCTGCCTTAGAAGTTTAAGGACATCATTTTGTGGCATATAAATACCTCCGGCAATAAAAGAATGATCGGGTTGAATATGTAGATAATAGGTTGCTTTGGGGGATTTCCTTCCTCCCGGGGCCATGGATGCTCCAAAATTTGTTTTGTATGGAGTTTTGTCAGCGCTAAACCGGATGTCACGATGCAGGCGGAATATACAATCTTTGGGGGTGAGCTTTGACAATTCAGGGTCGAGTTTTCCCAGATGTTCAAGATATTTGCGAATAATAATTTCAAAATCATCTTTCGCGCTTTGGTACAAACTTTTATGATCGTTCATCCATTCGCGGGTATTATTTGCGGCTAGTTGACGCAAAAAATCAAAGATCGGTTCAAATTGCATGGTTTTAATGTTTAAAGATGCGCAACCAGTTCTTCCAGGGCCATACCTCTTGATGCTTTGATAAGGATGGTTGTATCAGCTGGTTTATTTGTATCAATAAACTTAATTAACTGATCTTTTGTTTCAAAGTGGATGCTTTCTTTGCATGCCTGATATGCGTGAATCATGTCCTTTCCACAAAACAACACCAGATCGAAGGCTAGTTTTTCTACAAGCTCCCCGATCTTTTTATGTTCGGCAGCGCTGTCATTTCCCAATTCAAACATATCACCCAGGATAACACCTTTTTTAGATGCTTTCATACTGGCAAAGCTTTCCAGTGCCTTTTCCATGGAGGAAGGATTGGCATTGTACGCATCAAGGATCAGGGTGTTTTTGTCCTTTTTAAGGACCTGCGAACGATTGTTGGATGGCAGGTATTGCGCTATTGCATCAATGGCAGATTGTTCATCCACCTTGAAATATTTGGCAATTGTCAGGGCTGTGGCAATGTTGTCAAAATTATATTTTCCGATCAGCCCTGAGGTAAATGTGTTCCCGTTCTCAGTTCGTACCTGTACAAAAGGATCTGCTGCCAGGAATTCGCTCGGACAAAAACTATTGTTCCCCGGGTAGTACAATGGGTTTTTAAAACGTTTGCCCATATTTTTCAGGATATCCTGATTTTCATTGATAAAAACTGTTCCTTCATTCTTAATCAGGAAGTCATATAACTCACTTTTTGCCCGAATCACACCTTCAAAACCACCGAATAATCCGGTATGAGCCCGGCCAATATTGGTAATCAGCCCATGTGTCGGGCGGGCGAGCTGGCACAACTGGTGGATCTCCCCAATGTGGTTGGCTCCCATCTCAATAACCGCTATTTCAGTTTCCGGCCTGATTGAAAGCAAACTTAAAGGCACTCCGATATGATTGTTGAGATTGCCTTGTGTGGCAAAACAGGTATAGGTCGTACTCAGGACTGCATTTATCAGCTCTTTAGTAGTTGTTTTTCCGTTGGATCCTGTAATGCCAATTATAGGAATGGTGATTTTTTTCCGGTGAAAGGCAGCAAGCTCCTGAAGGGCCTGCAAAGTGTCATCAACAAGAATTGTCTTTCCGGGTATTTCAGATGCTTTGTTGTCAATGACGGATATCAGAGCTCCATGTTCAAGTGCAAAAGATGCAAATTTATTCCCGTCGAAATTGGGGCCCTTCAGAGCAAAATAGATCTGATCTTTTTTAAGCTGACGTGTATCTGTGCAGATGCCCGAACTTTGTCTGAAATAGCTGTATAATTCTTCAATCATATAAAAATTTTATTTAAATCTTTCTGATGGCAGGGCCGTTATTCCAACCAGATGCCGGTCTGTGTTGTCATTTTATTGTAATATTTGAACCCGAACTTCAAAATAATTTGTTTAATATTAAAATATTATTCCAATAGTATAATTTTTTTCTATGAATGGATTGAAAATACGGCTCTTTTTCTTTTGGATGATCTCATGTTCGTATACTCTGCATGCCCAGATAATCTTTGAACCGGTAACAGATGTACCTGTAACGGTACAGGGTCAGGTATTGCAGGCGCCCTGGGGAGGTGGATTGAATGCCGGACAGTACGGGAAAGCAGATCTGAACGGAGATAACAAAGAAGAAGTGATTGTATACGACCGGAGTGGTGACGTTTTCCTGATTTACGAACGGGAAGGAAATGATCTTGTGCTGAATCCTTATTTAAGATATCTCCTGCCTGATGTCGATCATGGATGGGTATTGTTTGTTGATTACAATAATGATGGTAAAAAGGATTTGTTTACGAACGGAAGCCGGGGCATTGTGGTATATAAAAATGTTTCTGAAGAAGGAGCTATGGTATCCTGGCAAAAAGTAGCTGATCCCCTGACCACTACCGGGTTCTCAGGGAAGATAAATCTGATTGCCAACGCTGCGGATGTTCCGGGGATCAGCGATGTCGATTCGGACGGAGATTATGACATTCTGGTGTATAATTTTGCCATAGGTGGGTATATCCGGTATAACAAAAACCTGAGCATGGAATTATATGGCAGACCTGACTCACTCGAATATGAGATCAAAACCCGGTCATGGGGAGAATTTGAAGAATGTGATTGCAATGTCTTTACATTTGGTGGAGAAACATGTGCAGACCTGTCAGGTGGAAGGGTAATGCATCCGGGAGGTAAGGCCATTCTGGCTTTTGACAATGATGGTGACGGAGATAAAGATGTGTTGGTTGGACATGAGCAATGCGAAGAACTGTATTTCTATGAAAATCTCGGAGATACCGACAGTGCGTATATGCTGGATTATTCAAACACCTTTCCGGAAGCAGCAAATCCGGCCAGCTTTAATGTGTTCCCGGCAGGATTTTATGAAGATCTGGACTTTGATGGAGTTAAAGATCTTATCGTTACGCCAAACCTCGAAGAAAACCTGGAATTTAAAACCAATTTCAGACAATCAAACTGGTTTTATACCAATACAGGAGCTGATGATTCGCCCGTTTTCAGTTTTGTAAAAAAAGATCTTTTGCAGGAACATATGATCGATATGGGAGAATACAGCCTGCCGGTCTTCCTTGATTATGACAATGATGGTGATTTTGATCTTTTCGTTGCTTACAACGGAATTTGGAACGGAGATGTATATTCAGGCGGATTAAGTTATTTTAGAAATACAGGAACGGCAACTTCTCCGGCATTTGAACTGGTGGATGAGGATTTATCGGGATTATCAGCACTCAAATTGATAAATCCTAAAATAACCCTGACTGATTATGATGGAGATGGTAAGAAAGATTTATTGTTTTCAGGGTTGGGATCAGATTATTTTACCCATGAATGCTGGATATTTTTCAACCAGTCTGCTTCCGGATATCAATATTCGTTTGATGATAAGGAATTAATTGAATTGCCTGTGACTATGAGTGATACCCCGTTATTTTACGATATTGATGGTGACGGACACGAAGATTTGCTTGTCGGGAAGAAAAACGGTGCTCTGGAATACTACCGCAGAATAAATAATGGTTTTGAATTGATGACAGACAGTTACTTAGGCATTGAAAGAGACTTTAGCCTTGAAAGGATCAATCTTTCTGCGTCTGTATGTGATCTGGAAGGAGATGGAGACGTTGATCTGATAACCTCGGATTACAGAGGTATCATTCAGATATATTTTGATTTTTTACTATATGATCCGCAAGAGCAGATCCCGTTTACGGCAGATATGGAGAATCCGGTATCACAGTTGCAGGAAAATATCCGTTCGGATATGTATGCATGGATCACAGCAGCCGATTTATTTGGAGATGGGAGCCAAAGCATCATTTTTGGTGGCTTGCGTGGGGGACTTCAGCTATTCAGATATGATGGGTTTGGAGGATCTTCCCCCGAAGATGAAAATAAAATAAACGTTGAAATATATCCTAATCCTTTGGGCAGCCAGAATATTTTAACAATTAAGTCAGACCAAAATCTCGAAACAGATATAATATCAACTCTCGGACAGGTTGTCAGACAACCATTTTTAATCCGGAAGTTTGTTCCGTTAGGCCTTGATCTTTCACATCTGTCGAATGGCTCCTACATTATCCGGTTCAGAAACAAAAAAGGAGCCGGGACCACCAGAAAGCTGGTGATCCTTAAATAGCCTTAATCAATAAATAAACCCGTTTTTTGTGCTTCTAAACTTAGTATTGAGTGTAAAAAAGTGTAATTTCGCGTTGATTTCAGAGGGTATGTAGAAGAAAGCCCGAATTATTTTACATAACACTCTGATGATCAGTGATATATGTCAATATTTAAGTGAGAAATTGGATAGTAATAGAAATATAAACTATAATCATTTATCAATATGAAAAATGCAGTAGCAATATGTTGTGGCGGCGGTCCTGCCCCTGGTATGAATACAGTAATCGGTAGCGTATCAAAGATCTTTCTTCGTAATGGCTGGCGTGTGATTGGTTTGCACGGTGGTTATTCAGGAT
>JBNKDZ010000658.1:0-4039 GCA_050288525.1 Cyclobacteriaceae bacterium | reverse complement strand
TATCCATTCTTATGGATAAATACCAGACTATAGCAGATAATAGTACTAAAAAAATCAAATACATAGTTAGGAGCCAGTTCTTTTTGGTTCCCCTGACCCATGACCAAAGGAAACCGATCAAGAAAAGGATATTGATCGAGAAAAACAGAGGACACATAATCGACTTTAAAAATCTGTCATATTCCGACAGATGTCCGTCAGGGAAGCCAAGTGCTTTATATTCATAAAAACAAAACCCTCCAATAACCAGAGTTAAAGAAAGTCCAAGGATAGAAGTTATTCCTTTTGTTTTACGCATATTTTCATTTATTACCTAAAATCATTTTTAGAATACCAATTTAAGACCACAACCTTCGCCACCATGACGTAGGTATTTCAAATTCACCTTTCCCTTCATTACCTGTTGTTCGTTTTTCCGATGCTAATTCTTCACTGCCCTCATATGCTTTCTTAAATTTTTCCAGTTCTGCCGGATTTGGGTTATTAAAAGGAACCAGCAGGAACTCCCAATCATAAGAAGTAAGGAACGGGTTTAGCTTATCTTCAAGGATCGGTTTTATAAAATCTGAATTATCTTCGAAATAATCTACGCCTGCCCGTAATTCCATGTCCAGAATATACCTGCAATCCTTGTTATTCTGAAAAAGGAATGTCGCGCTTCGGAACTGATTCGGGGTTATTCTCAAATGGATTGAAAGCTTGTCATTTATTTTCAATTCACTGTAAAACCACGTATCAAAATTATACCAGCCATACCGGTCATCATGTTTCTCTTCCGGTTTAACAGCAAACGTTTTGAAAAATTTCTCTGCAAGTCCCTCTATAGGTTCATCTGATCGTATTCCAATAAAATAGGATGTTGATTCGTAATAGACCAGGTTATTGATGAGTTCGTCATATGATTTTATCCTCAACTTTTCTTCGAATCCGTTTTCAGCGGCTTCCAGCTCAAAATATACGATTTCAGGGATTTCAAATGGCGATTCTTCTTTATACCCATAGTCAAAACACAACATGGTATGACCATCCATCTGGGATAAAATTGGCAGGCGGTCCAGATACAGAAAGTCATATTGAGACGCCAGTTCCTCCATATTCATGTACTCAACCAATACATCTTTAAGTGTAAAATAAAAGGTATCATCTATGGGGTCAAATGTTGCTCCGTTATATAACAGCAGATATAAATTCCCCTTGTCGTTATAGGCACATTTCCGGAGATAGCCTCCATTTTGAATTTTCAGGTGTTCTCTGTAGAGGTCAGGAAATTTAAACCCGATCAGAGCTTCTTTCTCCCGGATCTGTTCCTCCGTGCGACCTTTATTCTCTTCATTGAATCCTTCTGCCGGTTGTATCCAGATATCTTCGACTTTCATATATTTTATATCTACAATTTATATTTATGAACAATTATGAGCAAATAATAAATTTCACTTTTCCATTTTTTGGATTTATGAAGAATGTAAAAACGTATGTAATCGTCTTACTTAATTTTGGAATCCTTCTCCATAACTATTCATTTCTTATTCGAAAATTTCTCAAGCATTTCCCGCTCTCTATCCGTTAAGCTATCAATACCCTTTCTGTTTACTTTTTCTAAAATTTTATCAATAGCATCCTGTTGTTTCTTTTTTTCAATATTCCACTGGATATCCGGATCAATATATTTGTGCTTTTTGCCTGAAAAAGGGGTATTAATCAGTAATAGATGAGGTTTCGTAATAATTAAGTAAATAAATATTAAGCAAGGGATCAGTACTAAAGCGATGGGCAAAATATTTACCGAAATAACTGAAGGCACCATTAAAATTGCTATAATCATCCCTATTAAAGCGCCTCCTAAATGTGCCCCATGCCCGATATTGTCGCGGTCTGATTTTATGCCATAAATGGTGTATCCGACAAATAACAATCCGAACAGCCAGCTGGGTATACTGAAAGGAATAAAAAGTATTCCGATCCCTAATCCGGGGAACAATGCAATTGAAGCAAAAATCAATCCGCTCACCGCTCCTGATGCCCCCACTGCCGAATAGCCTCCATGGTTCCTGTGCAGATATAACGAAAACAACCCTCCCCCGATCAAACTGGCAAAATAGATCAATAGAAGAGACATCACTCCCAGGTGTGTCTCGATCGGATTGCTGAAATAGTACAAACCGATCATATTCATGATTAAATGATTCCAGCTAACATGAAGAAACCCGGAGGTAATTATTCGCTTATAATCTTTTTCGATTAAGACCTTATCAACCTGAAATTTATACTTTGAAAAGAAGCTGATACTATTAAACCCTTTGTATGAAATATATACATTGGCGCCTATCAATAACAGAAATACGAATCCTCCTGCTTCCATAATATATCTTTATTTGTTTTTGATTCTCAAACCTACACAACAACCTATTATCATCCTACGGATTGATTTGTGAAACGTTTGATTTCGAATCGATTCAAAATCAAATCGTTGTACCTCTACCTAAGCAAAGAGACTTTAAAAATCATTTCGAGGTTGAATCTCCTACTGATGATAGATTTTATTTTTGTCATCTGTTTCAACGCTGACAGGTCTTTGGACGCTGTCAGGTTAATCTCACTAATGACTGTATTGTCTTTGTTTTTTAATTTACTTTCCCTTCCGGTACTTTCACAACTGCATCAAAAGCAGGTTTTGGGGTTTTATCCCTGTTGTACAACAAGGGGTAATTCGTGCGGCGCGGTACCGGATATCCGTTTTTCCACGACATGCCATCATGAAGCCCCCACAAAGTAACCCGGTCAATCTTGTCACGCCTATCGTAAAGGATGCCAAATAATTCGGCATACCGGTCGGCCAGCTGTTGCTCTACCTCCTCAGGAAGCCCATTTGGATACGGATCTAAAAACTCTTTGAATTCTTCAAGTTGAAACTGAGGATCGCTCATGACACTGCCAATAATCTGGCCTTCTTTGGTCAGCGGCAATACATCCACATCAAGTTCGGTGATCATTACTTTTACGCCTAATGAAGCAAATGTATCAATGGCTGCTTTTATGTAATCGTTTTTCGGGAAGTTCAGTCCCCAGTGCCCCTGAATACCTACACCGTCGATCCGGATACCCTCTTTCTGCAACATACGGACCATACGGGCAATACCGTCACGCTTCGTCGGACGCCAGGCGTTAAAATCGTTGTAATACAATTCTGCATCAGGAGCATATTGTTGGGCAAATTTGAAAGCCAGTTTTACCAGTTCATCACCATCGCCGATCCCTTTAACCCAGGTCGTAGGCCGATACGATCCGTCATTGTCTATGACCTCGTTCACTACATCCCAGGCATGTATGCGACCGGCATAACGTCCTGCAACTTTTTCGATATGACTGCGCATTTGTTCGACCATTGCCTCATGGGTCTTCGGATTGCCGGCTTCATCGGTAAAAAACCATCCCGGCGTCTGGTTGTGCCATACCAACGTATGACCGATAATAAACATATCGTGGGCTTCGGCAAAATCGACATAGGCATCGCCATTCTTAAATGTATAGACCCCCGGTTCGGGATTTACCCGCTCTGCTTTTAAAGCATTTTCAGACGTCAGGGAATTGAATTGTTCCAAAACGATTTTTTGTGAAACGCTGTCCCATCCGTTAACGATCGCCTCATTAACCGAACATCCTACTCTAAAAGCTTCCATATAAGCCTCCTTCAGTGTGTTTTTGCTGACTTTATCAGGATTTGGGGAGGCACACCCGAAACATAATACAATGATAATTATGTAAAAGAAATTGAATTTCATGACAATGGGTTAAATGTTTGAAAAATGATTTATTAGTGATCATATCAAAAATACTATTTTTAAATGATACCTGTCGTGTTTATTTCGAAGACTTGGAATATCGGGGATAAAACACGTTATTTATATTAAACAATTCGGACCACGCCAGTTCCCGGCATTATACATAGGCAAAGAATGATAGAGTTTGTAGAAAATAATTATCCATTGATTGCCATTGACGATTCGGACGGAGAATTTCATGTACATCAAAATGGAAGCAT
>JBNKDZ010000657.1:0-12138 GCA_050288525.1 Cyclobacteriaceae bacterium | reverse complement strand
ATACCTTAAAAAAGTTTGTGAGATCCTCGAAATTGACATAGATAGTGAAGTTTATGCTACAAATTTATATAAGTGTTTTTTTAAAAAGCCCCCTGCTGACGACAAATCAATCTTGACCCGACATTTTAAAATATGGATGGATTTCCTCATTCATGAATTAACTGTATTTGAACATTCAATATTTATAACATTAGGAGAGCCTTTGATAAACCAATTGATACATTCAAACAGCAAAAAAGTAAAGTTTTACTGGAACTACATAGGAAAAACTACATCCGGAATGAATTTTAAATGTAGTGAACCATCTGAAAATTATTTGCAAAGAAGAATATACCCGATTGCCCATCAACCAACAGGGAGCCGGAATGAGTTTTATAAAACATATTTAATGGAGTATTTGGAATTTTTGAAAAGAAATGAAAATCTTTAAAAAGCGTTTTTTTGTATTTAACCTGAGTTATTCGAAATTAATAATTTGAATTAACTAAGTCCACTCCACATATCAAACATCCGTTAAAGATAAATAAGGTATTTCGGATAAAATATTCTGATGTAATAAACACTCGTTAATAGTAGTTTGGAAATCCGTTCAATTTCCTATTTTAGTGTATTGTTACAATAGAAAAAATCGGTCAGAAAACATTTTTACCGGAAATTTTTAGAATTTTTTTCACAAACACATTGATTATTAATTATTTACAAAAACTCAACAATTACATCATGAAAACAAAAACCTTTTTAAAGTTATCCGTAATTCTATCGTTTACAGCATTTTTGTGCATATCATGTGGTAAGGATGAAGTAAATAAAACTCCGGAAGTTTAACCTGTAAAATTGACGGGGTAGATTTTACAGCAAAAACCTTTAACAATACATTAATCGGCGATGCTTCCGGCAAAAGACTTGATATCCGGGGTATCGATGCCTCAGGGAAACAACTGATCATAACAATTGGTGATCTTGATCCTTTAGGAACAAACTTTTCTCATATAGGAGATACCGTTTATGTGGATACTTTTGAAAATGATCAGTTGGGTCTTATGACGCTGGGTACTCTGATGAATCCGGACGGTTCTTTTAATATGACGCTGGGAGATGGTAAGGAAATGGGATATTCCATCCTTACCAGTTGTGATTTGTCAAAAAAGAACGCAAGTGGTCTTTTTGAGTTCAAGGTTGTAGACGGCAATTTAAACACCATATCGGTTACGGAAGGTAAGTTTACCGATGTGTCTTTTAGACAATAATTGGGTTGTTGATACCCATATTAGAATACGATTCGTAAGAATATATTTAAAAACAGTTATCAGTACCATGATTCGGAAATTTGAATATAAAGACAAGGATTCTATAAAGCGCTTATTCGGGATACTAACCGGCTCGGAGCTTTCGGAACAAGATCTGATCAACCGTCTGGATTTTATCAGGAATAGTCCGGTAGATTCTTTATATGTTTATGATATAAATGGGGCTGTGATGGGTTTACTGGGATTCAGGATCCGTGAAAATATCGAGGAAAACAGCCGGTATGGGGAGATCTCCGTTATTGTTGTTGATCCGGATTATCAGAAACAGGGGATCGGCAAACAATTAATGGAGTTTGCGGAGCAACGTGCAAAAGATATTAATTGCAAAGGCACCTGGCTGGTTAGTGGATTTGGCCGAGAAGAAAAAGCACACCGGTTTTATAAATTCCTTGGATATGAAACAACCGGATATCGATTTGTCAAGAAATAGGTTTTTTGAATTACAATAGAAAATGATGTTTACCAACATCGTGCATTAATCAGAAATGACAGAAAAACTAAAAATATCGATTGAGAATTTATATGAGGTATTTCACAAATACCCCCTTAAGCCAAAAATAGCTGGATGCCCGTGCTGTGTGTCGGATGCTGACAGGCTGACACTTCATTCAAAGCCATTGAGAGACTTGAAGGAGGATGATATCTCCCGGTATGCTTTTAAAGCCATGTCTACCTGGGGAGATGTGGAGGATTTTAAACATTTTCTCCCACGGATCTTTGAACTTATGTCGACGACGGATTTCGCTGTTGACACTTTCGTAATTCTTGAAAAACTCGATTATGGCAACTGGACTGGCTGGGAACAGGAAGAGCAAGATGCCATACTGGATTTCCTCTATTCCTGGTGGGTGGATTTTGTCACCACACAAAACTACTTCGACCAGGAGATCCTGATCGGGATCCATAAACGGACAAAAGATCTTTCAAAACTGCTGAATCTGTGGACCATTGATATTGAGGGCAGTACCTTCAGATGTTTTGTTGATTTTCTTCAGTCGGATTACCAGGAAATTTCACAAAGGACGAAGGTTTACAAAGATTTTAGTGATCCGGAGGCCGGATATTTGAGAAAATGGATTGAAGAAAATAAAGAAAAGCTCGAGGAGGGATATTTCCATTATGAAGACCTGGAGCCGGCATTTGCGAAGGAGATCTCGGATGTTTTGTATATGGTTGAGAGAAGCTGAGTGAAACGGTTTTAATGATTAGGATAGGAACAAATTCGGATTATTATGAGGTTGGTACTTTAAATGGAAAGTACATAGGGACAATTTGTCCCCAAATAAATCCTTTTCATTAGTAAAATTTTAAGTTCCCTTGGATACCAATAAAAATTGAGATTTATGAATTTAGAAGCGTTGATCCCCAAAGATAAGTTTGATATCGAAACAGCACATCAATTAAATCAATACTCCTATCAGGAACTTAAGCCAATAATTCCCGATTTACTGGAATGGCTGCAGGATTGTAACTGGCCTGTATCAAAACCGGTTGCGGAATATCTGCTAACTGTTTCGGAGCATTTGACGGATGATATTGTTCGTATTTTAAGAGGGAATGATGATATATGGAAATACTATATCTTAACGGTATTTTTTCAGGATACCGATAAAACGATTGACATAAAGGTCATAGCAGAACTTGAGCGGATGCTGGAAAATCCAACCCAGGGAGAGGAAGAAGAAGGGGTATTGGTAGTAGCAGAAGAAATTATGAATACATATAAAAATTAAAAATATGATTTATCCCGGAGTATCAGCAAGAGTTAAAGCCGTAGTCATTGACTCTTTTGTTTTAGTGGTTTTAATCCTTTTAGTGACCTTGTTGTTTTCTTTTTTCGATTCCATTCATGACTATGTCAGAATAGGTGCTTTTGTTTTAATATTTGGATTATATGATCCGGTTATGACTAGTTTGTTTGGAGGAACAATAGGTCACATGATTATTGGAATTCGGGTAAAAAGAGAAAAAGATGAGACTAAAAACATTTTGTTCCCGATAGCACTCATACGATTTTTAATTAAAGCTTCTTTGGGATGGATCTCTTTACTAACAGTGATGTCAAATAAGAAAGGAAAAGCCCTGCATGATATGGTAGTTAAATCAATCGTAAGATTTAATGAAGAAGAATAGCAAGTAGCATTTATTTATGATGTTGCTTGAATATACCTGTTTCACATACTTGGCAATTTACTATAATTAGTTAGAATGAAAACAGTTACAAAGGATGTCCGGTGGACCAGAAAACTCAGAAATGAGAAATTTGCGAACATGGTTTTTGAAGAGCTGGATGTGTTTTCCGGAAAGATCGAAAACTGCGAATTCCATAAGGTGGATTTTAAACACTCAACCCTTGGATCGGGGACAACCTACACAAACTGTAAATTCATAAAATGCAGTTTTACAGGTAAATACACATCTCTTGGAAGATCTGATTTTATCAATTGCAGGTTTGAAGAATGTGTATTTCAGTGTAAAATGATTTTTGTGGGAGCCATTTTCAAAAATTGCGTATTGTCCGGAAAAATGAAAAACAATATCCTGATCAATGAAAGGAGGTTCCTTCGTAAACCCTATAAATTTGAAAATTGCGACCTGAAAGGGATGAAGTTTGATCATGTCACATTAAATGGAAACAGATTCTTTAAAGTATGTCAACTTCCTGAGAAATCAATCCGATTGTTTAGAAATGACCATGACGAATTAATTGACTATGCAAACAAAAAACTGGAAGAGCTGGATAATGAAAGTAAGAAAAGTATTTCAATAATATTTTATAAAGAATTACGAACCGGCCAGGATCCTTTTATTGTTGATATTCCTTTTTTAGAAGATTTTCTGGATGAATCCGGAAGAGCAGCATTTGAAAAAATTGTAAAAGAATTTGAAATTGGTGCCATATGAAATTATCGATTTCAAAATATAGAAGGACAAAAATAATGGTATTTGTATTGTCCGGATTTGTCATTTTTGGGTGCTCAAATAATGAGAAAATTATTAAAGAGAGGATAGTACGGCTTACCGAAGATTATTTCAACTCTACAAATGAAAGGCCCAATATCGACAGTTTGAAATCAAATCGGATCTCAGAGTAAATTTATAAAGAACTTTCTGGTAACTACAGCAATTCAAAGATCTTAAAAACCTTAAACTCTGATAACAGCAAGGATTCGCTTAAACTAATCGATCTCATTTATGATTTTTCATTTCCAATTGCCTATAACTCAAGACATGCAATACTAAATGACACAACTCAGATTTTCTCTTTAGAAAGTTTTAAGAAATTCTATGACCCATCGATTCAAAATTTAAGAGATGCCGAGAATTTATTAATAGAAGATTTGAAAAAACAGTCAAACCAGGACCATTGGATGATTCTTGACACGTTAAGTATTCGTAATTATTACCGACAATATTGTTTTTATAAACAAATTAATAATGATTCAATGGTTTTTATTAATGCGTTTTGTCGTATTTTAAAAAATCCGGTTGATTCTTGTGGGATCATTTTATGGAAAACAATGAACTGGAGGAATAAAATGCTGTTTATTGATGATGGCGGTGATTGCAATTGGCAGATTTTAATCAATTTGACGAATAAAAAAGTAGAATATTTGAGGATTAATGGAGTAGGATAAAAAAATAAGTTATTTCCGTTTGATATGTCTGCAATCACCCACATTTAGCGAATTAATGAACCTTATAAAATTTACAAAGTTTATGAAAAAATTATTTTTAGTCTTTATATTGATTTAAATAACAATATTCTCATACGGGCAGGATGATAATTCTTCTCTTGATATAAAATATGGGACATTTAAGACAACATATTTTGTAGATGATATTGCCGTAAGCAAGAACGTGTTTAAGAATACCATTAAGAAAAATGAATTGGCGAATAAACAATTTCGACAAGGCAATACCATGATGACAACCGACGGTGTCCTTGGCGTTCCGGGAATAGTATTGTTGGTGCTTACTATTGAAAATCAAAATAAAGGAAATACACCGTATGCATGGTAATGGATTGGAGGAATTGGTGGTGGCTTAACAGGAACTATTCTTCACTGTTCCAGAAGGAAAAAAACGTTAAACGGGGTTGATATATTTAATGATAAACAAAAAATGTCACTGGAATTGAATACTAAAGATGGAATTGGGCTTATATTAAAATTTTAAAAAAAATGACAAAACAATGATCGAAAAAATAAAAACAGCAGGAAAAATCAGCGGAAAAACGGCACTTAAATGGATTTTTATTTTTCTTACAGGCAATCTGGTTACGTTAATAACCTTTTTCATTGCGCTTTATGGAAATATTGAATTGGCAGGGGCTGGGCACGGTAGTGTAATAGGGCTGTTTCTAGGATTACTCATGAAGAATTTCTTTGCCTTTCTTCTGGTTTTCGGAGCTCCGGGTTTCCTTGTACTCTATTTCATCGTTGCCAACAAGACATCAATCCAATATGCAATATATCTGTTATGGAAAGGGGAAGCAGGTGATTTTATCTCGTCAAAAGTTGGAGAGATCGTAAAAAAACTAACGGAAAAGGAAGGGTGGAGAAAAGAAATTTCTGATAAAGCTATGTTAAAAGCAAAAATATTGCAGATAGCTAAAAATAATCCTGATACATCCAAATTACAGCGCCAGGTTATAAAATTTGCTTTTGAAAAAATACGACTTGATGACATCGATTTTAAGAGTGAGAATTTAAAATTATCGGATATTCTGACAATCAAGTTTAATAATTTTATAGAACAAACAACCAAACCTTCCTTAAAATTGCTTTGGATATTAATTCTCCTTCAATTAATTCTTTTGATTGCTTCTGTCATATTGCAATAGAAAATTATCTTTTAAGGTGTGAGAATTTTGAAAGAGAAGTGTCTGAATCTGAAATATACCTAACCAACAAATATCATGAAACACTACCTCAAAATCCTTTCCATACAAATCTTCCTCATAATAAGCTTCTATAACTGCTACGCTCAAACATCTGTACAGGAAGCCAGGGAAATAACTACCGGCGGCTATTCAATATTCGATAAAACCATGGCAGACATGCCCTGGACGGAAATTGAACAGTCCATTAATGCGGGAGCTGTCGTTTTACTTCCCGTGGGAGTAATTGAAGAACATGGTCCGCATATGTGCTCCGGATCGGATATTTATCAGGCGTATACTTCGTCTAAAATTGTAAAAACCGAATTGGATAAGAAAGGGATACCTGCTTTAATCGCTCCTCCTTTCTATTGGGGCATTGCGGATATAGCCCATGATTTTCCCGGAACGTTTACGGTGAGTGCATCTACCATGAAATCCTTACTTTCGGATATTTTTCGTTCGCTGGATACATGGGGAGTGAAAAATGTTGTTGTTTTCAATGGTCATGGAGAGCCAAAGCATCAGGATATTTTGCGTGAATCGATCATGGAATCACAGGCAGTACTTGGAATAAATATCTATTTACCAGTCGATAAGAACGATATGGCCGCATATTCAGACATGCGTGATTTCATCATCCCGGTGGAATACAAACCCCAGATCCCGATTGATTGCCGATTTGATAATTGTCATGCGGATTGCATCGAAACAGGAAGTATGGCCGGATTCTTTCCGGATTTGGTAGACACAACAATGGCCAGAAAACTTGAGCCCACCAATTTCAGGGACCGACCGGAATTCAAAAGCCCGGCAGAGGTCGGACAAGCCTGGGAGAAGGACGCCAGAAATGTCACACCACAAGGCTATTTCGGAGACCCGGCACAATTTGATCAGGAGAAATCAGTTATCAATTATTTGAACAATTCAAAAAGTGAAGCAGATGCAATCGAACTGTTTTTCAAGGAAAAATAACCGGAAAAGAGAATTGCTAAACAAGCTGTATTCAATTAAACACAATGGAAAGGATAATTACCATAAATAAAAAACTTGAAGAACTGAGAAATCTGGATAAAAGGTTTTCCATTTTTGGCTCAAGTCGACATAAGTATCAACAAAATCCAACGCTGATAGAGGAAGAAATACGTCGAATCGAAAATGAGAATGAAATTACCCTGTCAGAAGAATACAGAGAGATCCTCACACATATAGGAAATGGTGGTGCTGGTTGTGGATATGGTCTGGAAGCATTGAGTCTGGAGAATATCGATCCTCCTTATGCCGGGACCAAACATCTTCTGAGAAATTGGGAGGATCCGAATGAAAAAGATATGGATATGGTAGATCTCGACGAAATCTCGGGATATATAAAGCTTTTTGATTATGGATGTGGGATGGAAACATGTCTGATCGTTAAAGGAGAAGAAAAAGGAGAACTGATTTTTTTCGATTGTGATGGAAGATTTGAAAAAATTGAAACCAAAAGCTTACTGGATATCTATGAGGAATGGCTGGATGAAAGTATTTCCATCTTAAGAAGAATTGAAAGAAAACTTGCTACATTATCCCTGCAGGAAGTGATTGATTCAGAATGGGAACTTAAGAATTTCTCAGTTAATGGAATGATTCTTAGCCTGATCGGTGCGAAACCTTTGAAAGGAGGTTATTCAGGGAACGAATTGAAAGCGTATATTGAAAAGGAACATTATATATGGAAGAAGAAGAAGAAGAAAGAAAAGCTGTAGAGAATATCCTCTGCAAGAATTGTATAAAATTGTTTACAAATATTGAAAATGCACATTAATATAAACCGGATATATTTATTTATTGCCATAGCCATAATCGGGATCATTTTTCCATTTGTTGATTTTTTGGTAATCATAGAAATGTTTTATCTTCTAATACCTTTTGGAATAATTATTATTGCAAGCCTGATTTATTGGATTATGACATTATTTAATGAAAACTTGAATTCAAAAAAATCATTTTATTTCTTTTTAATTGTTCCGGTTTTTGTATTGGTTCAATTATTTTCAGTATTTACAATTGACAAAATTCAAAGGTTTCGTTGTAATGAAATTATTGCTGACATTGAGGAACTATATCGAGCCACAAAAGAGTATCCTGAGCAATATGAAATAAGTATTGGAATAACTTATGAATTATTGGATAATGGAGACAGATATATAGTTAGTTATTCAAGAGGATTTATTGTGACTGAGAATTATTATTCAGATATTAAAAAGTGGAAAAGTTATGGTTGGAATGATTAAAAACTATTTCTTATACATTGAAGGGAGTATCACTCAATCGACTACTATACTTTTTCTGAGCATTGACCATAATTGAAACGAACGAGTAGTTGTGTTGGATTGAAATAATTTAGATGAAGTATTTATTAGTTTATATAATCACATTTACCACGTTAACTTCCTGGGCTCAAGATTTGACCCCAAAGGTTCAGGAAATTGTTGATGGGATTGCCGAATCAAATTCTGTGACTAGTGAATTTATTTATTATGGCGGTGAAAAATCAAAACAGTTTGAACGGTTTCAAACCCTGGATTCTCTGGCCTTGACTGATGAACTTAAGTTTCTTTTATCACATAAATCTCCGGTAGTACGTTGTGCGGCATTTACTTCACTATGTAAACGAGATATAATTGAAGCTTTGAAATACCTTAGACCTGCCCTCTATGACAAAGAAACTGTAAATACTCAAAACGGATGTATTGGTAGTTCGAGTAAAATCGGCGATATTTTTATAGAACAGTTTATCTATAGTTTAGCAGGTATTGATTCTACTGAATGGATGAAAATTCAACCTGAATTGTTAAAATTGGATAGCATAATCGTATACGACCCTGAAATCAAATTATTGTATAAGTCAGCTCGAATTAAAGGATTGGAGCCAGATAGTTCTCATTATAAATTAATAAGAGAAATGGCTTATTCAAAGTCTGAACCTTACGCAGTAATCAAACTGGCAAAATATAAAATTGAAAAGGACAAACAAATTATTATTGAATGGTTAGAGGATGAAGAGAATAAGTATTACGGTATTTGGGCAGTTCGAGAATTTCCTGATTCAACATTTTATCCATATTTACTGAAAATTTTCGAAAAAGAATGGCAAGACAGATATTACTCATATTCTACCTGGAGAATATTGTATCAAGCCTTAGCACAGTATCCAAATGAACCTGAAACCATTAGATTATTTGACAAAACCATTAGTGCTGGAAATAAATTCAGAAGAGAAACATTGAGCAGATATCTTCTAATTGCAGCCATAAAGTATCCGAATTCTAAATATGAAAAATACAAGAACAAAATTAATGTTACTGGATTGCATGAAGAATTTCTAGAAGAGGAAATGAATATTGAAAATTGATTTGGTTGGATTCAGAAATTAGCATAATTGTAAAGTTGTACCAATAGAAAGAAAAAAGATCATAACAGGTTCGAATATTTTGCATCAAAATAACCCTTTATACGGTTCTATGCCCTTTGCTCCAAGCCCTTTGCCCTTTGCCTAAAAACCCCTTGTTCCTTCCTCCTTTTTTCGTAGTTTAGCGCAAAAAATGTATTTCTGTTTTTGCAGAAACATAATCGTAAACACGTAAAATTTTGATATGAACAGTAAACTCAAAACATTATTGCTACCGGTGGGCGTTGTAATTCTGGCAGGATTCGGATTGCTGGGATTTACATCAGGAAGCAAAACGGATAGTAACGCCAATAGCGATACTAAACCAGGCCTTGAAGCGTATTTCACGCCGGCAACAAAAGATACAAAAACACCGGATCCGGAAGGATTTATTCAGCGTTGGTTGCTGCTGGAACCCATAAGCAAACCAAACCGCAGCAATACGGTCTTTGTCGACAGCTACTTAAGAGCAGCTTTTGATACCTTGTATTTTCCAAACCAGTTTACCATCCTTCCCAAAGACGGACAAAAAGTAAAAGTCGGAAAAGACAAACTCAAGTGGCATGCACTCGACAGTAAAAATTTCAACGTCAAATTATTCCGCTTTGCCACAGGGCTGGAAAAAGAGATGTATGGTGTCCTGTTCTGGGCAGTGACCGTCGTAAATTGCCCGGAGGATATGGAAAACGTACGGATGGCGGTAGGATCTAACTCGGCTTCCATGTGGTGGCTCAACGGAGAAGAAGCACTGTTGCTCGCGGGAGACCGGCGTATGGTCATGGATGACTGCGTATCAAAACGTCTCACCCTTAAGAAAGGGAAAAATATAATCCGCGGTGCCGTGATCAATGGTCCCGGAATGAGTGATTTCTGCGTGCGCTTCCTCGATGAGAAGGGAGAACCCATCAAAAACATCACCATTACCTGTGAATAAATTAGTTAGTCATCCTATTATCACAATAGAATAGAAATTGGAATTATCATGAAATTAATACATAAAATATTGGGCGCTACAGCCCTGTTATCATTGTTGTTAACCTTAACGGTGGCAGCACAAGTAGGCAAACCTTTTATCCATGATCCGTCGACCATTATGGAATGTGAAGGCAAATACTATACATTTGGCACATTCGGAGGCGGACTGATCTCCGAAGATGGCTGGACCTGGAACGGTGGTGGTGTTCGACCCGGAGGAGGAGCTGCCCCCGATGCCATGAAAATTGGTGATCGCTACCTGATCATCTATGGTGCAACAGGTGGAGGCTTGGGAGGCCGGCATAACGGAAGGATCCTTACCATGTGGAATAAGACCCTTGACCCGAACTCTCCCGATTTTGAATATACCGAAGCGATCGAAGTAGCCTCCTCTGATGGCGAGGAAGATTGCGATGCCATCGACCCGGGACTTCTGATGGATCCCGACGGACGGTTATGGTGTTCGTATGGCACCTATTTTGGGTTTATTCGCCTTATCGAACTAGATCCCAAAACAGGGAAACGCGTTGAAGGTAATGAAGCAATTGATATCGCCATCGACTGTGAAGCCACAACAATGATGTACCGAAACGGTTGGTATTACCTCCTTGGAACCCACGGAACCTGTTGCGACGGACCAAACTCAACGTACAATATCGTTGTAGGTCGTTCCAGAAAAGTAACAGGCCCTTACCTTGACAATATGGGCAGAGATATGTTAAAAGGTGGAGGCAAGATGGTTATTGCTGCAGGGGGAAGAGTAACAGGCCCCGGTCACTTCGGACTCTGGGATCAGGGTGAAGGCGTACAGAAAATGTCCTGCCATTTTGAAGCAGATCTCGATCAGGGTGGACGCAGCGTTTTGGGCATCCGTCCGTTACTGTGGGAAAATGACTGGCCGGTAGCAGGAGATCCTTTCAGAGAAGGAACATATGAAATTGAGTCTGAACGAAGAGGCTATGCTCTGGAGTTGATTGTGGATTTTGTGCGAATGCCACGTGGCAGGTTCAGATTTCATAATGAAGAAGATAATGAGCCCATCGTACCTGTTCCATCACAGAAGTTAGAAGATGTAATTGATACATGGCCAAAAGGAGAAATTGAAGTGCGAATCGGCGATTATATGTTCCGCCCTCATCAGAAATGGACCATCACAGCGGTTCCGGATGGAGGAGGATATCCAGGCGGACCATACTATAAAATTTTGATCGAAGGTACAAACCGTGCTTTGACTGCAACAGCAGAAAAAGAAGTAACAACCGTTCCGGAATTTACCGGTGCACCCGAACAATTATGGCGCATCGATCAGTTGATTGACGGAACATACAGGATCATGCCGAAGGTAGTTCCCGGAACAGACGAAAAGCTGGCCCTGGTATCTTCAGGCGACAGCACTCCGACACTTGCACCTTTCGATATGAACAGTGACAATTCCAAATGGAATTTCAGAGATCACTAGAAAAAGGTTTTTAAAGATATTTATGATGAAAGACGCTCGTTGTATTATGGGCGTCTTTTTATTTTGATATAAATGAAATAATATT
>JBNKDZ010000656.1:0-7314 GCA_050288525.1 Cyclobacteriaceae bacterium | reverse complement strand
AACAAAATCTTTAAAAGCAGACTCTCCTAAAACCGAAGTTCTGCTTCACGCAGAGACCGCCAAGGAAGCGCAAAGAAAAACGCAAAGAGGTATGTTGTGATAAATTAAAATACCAACACCCCTAAAGGATTTTATTTCCTTAAATAATAAATGTAATCAGAAAATTGAGGTGAATAAATGCTAAAAAATTGTAATAAGGCTGCTCAGACTAAAAAATAAGTTATTATAATTTTCCCTTAACAGGATATCGATTAAATAAACAGCAAAAGATCTTTTATTTGCCTATGATCTCCTAACCGTGATGATAAATTATTTAAGGCTTTATATATTAATTTGTAGACAACTCCGGCACTGATCTCCATGATCTCAGCGATCTCAGCAATGCTGTGTTCGCCATAGTATTTCAGATATATGGCTTCTTTTTGTCGTTTTGGTAATTTCTCCAGTATTTTTGATAAGAAATTTACCTGATCCTGTTCTTTCTGATTTTTGATATATCTGTTTTCAGATGAAATTTCCAGATGAAACGAACCAGAGATATTGCTCAGATCCAGAAAGTTTCGCCGGGACTTATTCCCTCTCAGGACCATTCTTCGAAGCGAAGCAAGCAAATAACTCTTAATTGAATTATTTTTCCCTAACCTGCTTCTGGACTCCCACAAACCGGCAAAAAGATGTTGAATATGATCTTTCACATCGTCTTCACTTTTATTAAATTTTAATCCGTAATTCAATAAAAGATTATAATGCTCTTTAAACATCAGCTCATAAGCCTGCTCATTCCCTGCTTTAAATGCATCCCATAGCTCATCATCACTCATAAAGTCATTCCTTTTGTTTAACAGAAGATCATCTGACTTTTTCAGGCTGTAAATGGGACGAACTGCACATTCCTTTGTTGCATTCATTTCTAAAGATTTTTTGTTGCGTATAATCCTATTGTAGTTCCTGTAAATCCAAACGAATTGGCAGTGGACAAATATCGGGCATCAACTCCTTCAGCTATTGGCATATCTTCAGTATCACCAACAGCAAAAAAGCTGAATGTCAACCCGTCCGAAATGATCTTTAACGTAATCGGTCCGTCTTCTGAAATATTCAGGCTACCTAAAATTTCAGATTCTTTAAAAGATATTTTTTCGACCGATATTTTGCGCCCTTCCTCTCCTTTTCTTATTGAAAGGAAGTATTGATGCCCCTCATCTTTTAGCAACAGCAACCCGGCAGCATCTTCGGCATCCGGATTAAAATATAAAGTAGAAACAATTTCAAATTTATGATGTTGTAATCTTCTGGACACAAGAGCCAGCTCTTTTAGCTCGGAAGCGTTTGCATCAATACAGTTCAAGCTAAGAAATCCGGGTTTGTCGGATAATGAATAAAATTCACTTGCCGGCCCGCGTAGTGTCATCCATTCATCACCCAGCTTCTCACTTTCAAATTCTTCAATCTTTTCAAAATTTCCGAATGTCACATCTGCCGATCGGGTAGCTCCTTCCATCTGCAGGATCCTCGGCACAACCTCATCCCCTTCGGTCATCAGAGGGTATCCGTCTTCTGTCCATTTTACCGGCATTAAAAACGTTTCCCTTCCCAAATTCTCAAACTGATTGTTTAAGGGCCTGCAGGCAAGAAAAACTGACCACCATTCACCATTTTTCTTTTGAACAAGATCCGCATGACCAGCACACGTAATTGGCAAAGGCCTGTTTCCATCAAGATGTTTTTGGGTAAGTATCGGATTGTTCTCCCATGGTTTAAAGGTGCCCATAGGCGCGTCGCCTTTAAAGATCACTTCTCTGTGATCAACAGAGGTACCTCCTTCGGCACACATCAAATAATACGTTCCATTGATCTTATATAAATGTGGCCCCTCGATCCACACCGGTTTTTCATCCAAATTTACTCCTCCGTTTATAATCATCTTGCGCGGACCTACGGTTTTCTCTGTTTCAACATCAAACTGATGTACACAAATAGCACGGTGTCCGTCATAAGTAGAACCTCCATCGGGTTCTTCATTGTTTACTATGTAGGCTTTTCCGTCATCATCAAAGAAAAATGAAGGATCTATACCATGTACATCCGGCAACCACACCGGCTCAGACCATTGCCCGAAAGGATCTTGTGTTTTTACAAAGAAATTACCCTTCCGAACATTTGTTGTGATCATGTAGTATGTTTTATTCTGAGGATTATAGCTTATCGCCGGAGCAAATATACCTTCACTTATCCGCTGGCCGTCCAGAGGCAATTGCGATACCCTGTCCAGTACATGACCTATCTGCTTCCAGTTCATAAGATCCTTGCTGTGAAAGATCGGGACTCCCGGAAAATAGGAGAAGGTAGAAGTTACCAGAAAGAAATCCTCCCCGTTGGTACAAACACTCGGATCTGAATACCACCCCGGAAGTATCGGATTATAAAAATAATCCTTTCCCGGTAAAGGGTTCTCTGCATAAAAATCATCCATCCCCTTATATTCAAATGAATCAAAATAGGCAGTTGACCTTTCAATTTCTCCGGATAGCTTATCCCGTGAAGAATTACATGCTACCTGAAGTATTACCATTCCTGTAACCAATATAAAAAACTTCCTCTTCAATATTCCTCTCATGACTTAAACAATATTACTTAAACAACCTTATTCAGGTTGTACTTACTTTTTTCAAACAAATAATTAAAACTCAAATCCTGTCAGGAAATATTCATTTCTTGAATGATTTAAAAAGTTAAACATTAAAAATGATATTTTACGTATGACAGGGTTGTTATATGACAAATATATAAAATTATGCCCTGCTAATGTATGTGTTTTGTAACAAAAGCTTATTGGCTTGTAACATCTTTTAAAATATTGCCGTTTTAAGGCCTGTTTTATGGTAATATCCTGCCTAGCTAAAAAAAACGTCATCTAAAAATATTAATAATTTTGTTAGCAGAGTATTTCCGGCATCGAACCAAAAAAACCAACTCACCCTTAGTGTATAAGATACACCTGACGTGGTAAAAAAAAACAAAAAACGGTTTTTTATTTACATCCTTTAAGCATCATACATTAAAATCTATATTTTTGTTTCTCTCAAAATAAGTCAACCGGATTCTCCGGTTTTTTAAATATGAAATTATGAAACTATCAGGATCGTACACAGCATTCATTTTACTATTCTTTCTTTTTGTCACAGACATCAGCTACGGACAGGTTCCGGAAGGTGCAATATCCGCCCCCACCAATATCCGGCAAAACGATTATCCCTACATATTGCCGGACCTGCGTGTCATGTTCAGAGTAGAAGCTCCTGATGCACAAAAAGTTCAGATCGACCTTGGCAAGTTATATGATATGGAAAGGGATGAAAACGGTGCCTGGACAGTTACAACAGAACCGCAAGTGCCCGGCTTTCATTACTACTTTCTGGTAATTGACGGGGTTAAAGTTGCCGACCCGGCAAGTGAATCGTATTTTGGCACCGGCCGTATGACCAGTGCGATCGACATTCCGGAAGCGGGTATTGATTTCTATACACTTAAAGATGTGCCTCACGGAGATATACGGTCAAAAAATTACTTCTCCTCTACAACAGGTTCCTGGAGAAATGTGAACATCTATACGCCTCCGGGTTATGATCAGGATATGAAAAAAACGTATCCGGTGCTTTATATTCAGCATGGTGGCGGAGAAGATGAACGCGGATGGGCCATTCAGGGGAAAACGAACATAATCCTGGATAACCTGATCGCTGAAGGTAAAGCAGTCCCGATGATCGTGGTTATCCCGAATGGAAATGCCACAAAACCAGGTGTTAATGCAAGAGGCTATAACGACGAAGCTATGGCGGTGTTTAAAGAAGAGCTGTTTGACAACATCATGCCGTTCATCGAAAAGAACTACCGGATCAAAACCGACGCAGCTAATACAGCCCTTGCCGGACTCTCCATGGGTGGCGGACAATCGTTTTTTACCGGACTGCGCAATACAGACAAATTTGCCAATGTGGGTGTTTTCAGTACAGGTCTTTTCGGAGGCATCGCCGAGCAATCCTCCTTCGATCCCGAAACAATCGTCCCCGGAATCCTTTCAGATGCTAAAACGTTTAACGAAAAGCTGAAATTATTTTTCATCTCGGTAGGCGAACAGGATCAACGGATCGAACATACAAAAAAGCTTATCAAAACATTTAATGACAACGGATTGCATGTATTCTTCGAGTCATATCCGGGAGATCATGAATGGCAGGTCTGGAGAAAATCTCTGCACAGCTTTGCACAGAAACTCTTTAAAACAATACCCTACGGAACAACAATCGACCCTGAGATACAAATTTCTGAATCCAGGGAACTGGCAAAATCATCTGTGAACCCGGATTCCCCGCAATGGCAGGCAAAAGGCGATCAACACCGGTCTTATACATTTACAGAAGCAGACACGACAATGTCCTACCGGATCTACGTTCCTGAAAAATGGGACGGCAAATCCAAACTTCCGCTTGTGATGTTTTTACACGGAGCATCCAGCAACGAAAACAACTATCCGGATGCGAACAAACAACAAATGATCAAACTTGCCGATAAATACGGTTTCCTGTTGGTTTCGCCTCTCGGATACAGTAAATTAGGTGCATACGGTACTTCTCTGCGCCTTCCGGCTGTTTTTGGAAGATCGGATGAGGCTGCAAAACAAATGGCCGCACAGACTGCCGAAAAATGGAATACCTTTTCACTCAGCGAAAAAGATGTAATCAACGTACTCGAACTGGTACTAAACGAATACCCGGTCGACCGTTCTTCCATGTTCCTGACAGGACATTCCATGGGTAGCGGCGGAACCTGGTACCTGGGAGCAAAATATAACAACTACTGGAAAGCAATAGTACCTATGTCCGGTCCGTTCGTCGATAAAAACCTGTATCCGTGGGACAGGATCCGGAATATGCCGGTATTATTGTCTGAAGGGGCCAAATCTGTTGCATCACTGGAAGGTAGCCGTGAAATGGCTGCCTGGATGAAAGACAACGGCTTTAATATTGAATACAAGGAGGTTAATGGTGACCACGAAGGCATGATACCTCTTGTTCTACCTGATGTATTTAAGTTTTTTCATGACTGTATGAAGAAATAACAACCATGACATTTAAAAAAGTAATAATGTTTAAATATAAACCTGAAATGAAAAAATATATAATTCTGAGCATCCTAATCGTTGTTGCTGCGCTTGCGCATGCTCAACCATTCAAAGGAGGCAAACACATAAGTACCGATCTGTTCGGATTGTTCTTTGAGGACATCAATTATTCGGCTGATGGCGGACTGTACGCCGAATTGGTTCAAAACCGCTCATTCGAATATACACCTACAGAACAACGCGAATGGCATCCTCTCTACTCCTGGGAGTACATATCTCCCGGTTTTTCTTACGGGCGGATCAGTGTGGAAACAAAATCGCCTGTTCACCCGAATAATCCCCATTACATTTTATTGGATATCGAACATGTAGGACATGAAGCACAGTTCAAAGGAGAAGCAGGTGTCGGACTGAAAAACGCAGGCTTCAACGGGATTGTCGTGCAAAAAGGAGAACAATACAACTTCTCCCTGTTTGCGCAACAGCTCACAGATACACCTGTTGAGTTGCTGATAACCCTGGAAAACACAAAAGGTGAAACCCTGGCAAAAAACATTGTTACCACTTCCTCTACGGACTGGAAAAAATACGCCACGTCCCTGACAGCTACAGCAGCTTGTGATACAGCATCCCTGGTGATCCTGGCAAAAAACAACGGAACACTGGCCCTGGATATGATCTCCCTGTTCCCGGAGAAGACCTTCAAAAACAGACCCAATGGCTTGCGTGCTGACCTGGCACAGGTCCTCGCAGATATGAAACCACGGTTTATCCGGTTCCCCGGAGGCTGTCTGGTGCATGGCGACGGACTGGGCAACATGTACCGCTGGCAGAACACCGTCGGACCTGTCGAACAGCGTAAAGGACAACGAAACCTCTGGGGATACCATCAGACTGCCGGACTGGGGTATTTTGAATACTTCCAGTTTTGTGAAGACATTGGAGCAAAACCGCTACCGGTGGTACCTGCTGCTGTCAGTTGTCAGAATTCAGGGGGGACCTGGCGCATTGGAGGCACCGGTCAGAAAGCAATGCCACTAGATATCGTTCCGGAATATATTCAGGAGATCTTTGACCTGATCGAATGGGCAAACGGCCCTGCGACTTCCGAATGGGGAGCCAAACGTGCCGCAGCAGGGCATCCAGAACCTTTTAACCTCGAATACATCGGTGTAGGCAACGAAGATAAAATGACCCCTGAATTTGAAGAACGCTTTACACTAATTCTTAATGAAGTCCGTAAAAAACACCCCGAAATCACCGTTATAGGCACCTCAGGTCCTTTTCTTGAAGGAGAAGACTTTGATAAAGGATGGGAAATTGCCCGCAAACTGAATGTACCGATCATTGATGAACACTACTACACCCAGCCTGAATGGTTTATGACCAATCAATTGCGGTACGACAAATACGACCGTAAAGGATCACAGGTCTACCTGGGTGAATATGCATCGTGGGGCAACAAATTATGGAATGCAATAGCTGAAGCTGCATATATGACAGCACTTGAACGGAATGGTGACATCGTAAAAATGGCTTCGTATGCTCCATTATTAGCAAAAAAAGGCTTCACCCAGTGGAAAACCGACATGATCTTTTTCGACAATACACATATTATCCCTACCCCGAATTACTATGTACAGAAAATGTTTATGACCAACCAGGGCGATCTGTATTTTGACAAGATCATTAAAATTGACAAAAAAGATACCACCATGGGCGCTTCATGTGTCGTGGACTCCAAAAGTGGCGACATCATCCTGAAAATGGTAAATGCAAGGCCGGAGCCTTTCAAAATGAATGTAAACCTGTCACGTTTCCCTGTAATCTCTGAGGGCGAAATAACGGTGTTGACCGGAAAAGCAGAAGCTGAAAATACTTTTAAAAACCCTGAAGCAGTAATACCGTCGAAATCGACATTCCAGGTACAGAAGAAATTTGAATATGACGCTCCTGCCATGTCTCTTACAGTAATCCGGATTAAAACAAAAAACAATTAATACTCAGACAATAAAACTCAGACAATAAATTTTTAAACAACATAAATAATACCATGATAAAACAAGTCTTATTCATCCTGACAATTCTTTTTGCTATAAGCTGCACGTCAGATATCCAAAAAGAATTTGCCAAAAACCCGGTAATCCACGCGGATGTCCCGGATATGTCCATAATCCGGATAGATGATACCT
>JBNKDZ010000655.1:0-5539 GCA_050288525.1 Cyclobacteriaceae bacterium | reverse complement strand
TGTCAATAGGTGCATTGATATCCCCTATTCCGAGAAACCATTCCAGAAAGGACATTGGAAACCCTTTTAATCTTTTCAACAATCGGGGATCCCGGTCATACAGTATGTTTTTTAAATCAATCATGCCAGATCAAGTGTATTGTCTTGATAATTCAAGTGGTTTTAAAAATAATTTCCAGAATAATTATAGTAAAAATTGCTTTTTTTTCAAACCAATGCGATCTCCGTACCCAAATACATTTAAACCAAAATTGTCAATAGAAATTTTGGGGTCAGTTAAGTAAAGTCAAAATGTTATGCCTCTGGATGACGGATTTTTGTGATTTTGTTTTTTGTAAAAAATACTACTATTTCATGCTGACAAAAATTGAACCTAAAACATTGAACCTCCTGTCTTAAATCAGAAAACAATATGATATGAACTTAACTTAACGGCATTAATTCGGGTTTTATAGTTATTGTTGATGCTTAAAAGCTTTTCCAACGCAGGAAACTTTGGAAAAGGTGGATATCAATGACATTCGGGAGCGTCAATCGAGATCTCCTTATCCTGGAATTTCGGGCTCAGGTAGGGTATTCCCAGGTTTAATCCCCGAACAATAAACAATAGTCCCAGTACAACCATAAATACAGGTATGAATCTGTTTACTTTTCTCCGGACATTCAGACTAATGAAATTCCCTGCCAGGGCAACACCAAACATCAGAGGCAGTGTGCCGATGCCAAAGACAAACATATACAATCCTCCATCCAGCCAATTGCCTGTTGCGATGGCTCCTGCTATGGCCAGATAAACCAATCCACAGGGCAAAAAACCGTTAAGTAATCCTAAAATCAGAAAAGAAGGTAAGGAAGGATTCTTCAGAAACAACCCGAATTTTTTCTTTATAACACCTGTAAATCCAACTGCAGGTTTCAATAACGAGATGTTCTGAACATATTTTGCCGGAATCAACACGACTATTATGATCAACACCCCCATCACTACGGATATGGACTGCTGCAGCCCGGACATCGATATTCCCTGTCCGATCAGGCCAAATACCATGCCCATGAGCGAATATGTTATCGCTCTGCCCAAATTATACAGCAGGCGACTGGTTAATAGTCGAAATGGTTTGTCTTTGAAGACAGGAAGCGCGAGCACAATGGGACCACACATGCCAACACAATGAAAACTTCCCAATAAACCGATAACAAATGCAGACCAGATCACAGGCTACAAGACAATTACTTTTTCATCATAGTAGTCTTTCCCGGAAGCGGACCATATAATTTTTAATCGCCATAAACCCTTGACCAGATCACTTGAGGATATCTCCTGTACTCCGCTATCATTGATACGGATCGGATAGGTATGATCAAGCCGGGCGTCAGAAGGGCGGTAAAGCAGTATCTCTCCATCAAGCGGCGTACCGACAAGCTCTCCGGGAAATTGTATGGAAATTACAGCAATGTCCCGTTGAATGTCTATTTTGAGGTCTTCACTCAGTGCACGCGTGTTGGATATTCTGTCGATCTGATCCTGATAGGCGATCTCCTGCTTGTAATAATCCTCCGAAACAAGGTGTACCTCCTGTCCCATGAAGTAAAAGGTCATCCCCAGTGTCATGAGCACAAACAGTGAATACACAATAAAGATTTTCCATCCCCAGTTCATTGTTTTTTATAACTTGCAGGTCCTACAAAGCTGGTCTGTATTTCATCCAGCACTTTTCCATTATGTAACAACTGTAGTGTGACAGATGTTTTCATCTGATGGATCTCACTTCTTGGCAGTTCAATAAAAAATACGCCATCGATCTTCTGTTCTGCCTGAATGTTCAGCGCTTCATCCCCTACTCTTTTTACAGTAGCACCAGGAATGTCCTTAACTTTCAGTTCCAGAGGAATATCTTTGAGGGTTTTATTTATAAACTGGATGTTGTATAAATTGCTTATCCGATTGCCTGGTTGCTCCTGATATAATTGTCCGGGTACCTTCAGCACGGTAGCTTCAACATCCTGCCGGGTCAGCAACATACCTGCAATAACTGACACCAGAATTCCAAGCACAATGGTGTAACCAATGACTCTGGCAGTAAATATTTTATGATTTCCTGATTTTATGCCGTTGTATGAAGCGTATTTAATAAGACCTTTAGGCCGGTGTATTTTCGTCATCACTTCGTCACATGCATCGATGCAGGCGGTGCAATTCACACATTCCAGTTGTGTGCCGTTGCGGATATCGATACCGGTTGGACAGGCGTAATAGCACATTTTACAGTCAATACAGTCACCTGAGTCCTTTTTACGTGGTTCTCCCTTTTTTATTCGTGTTCTTGGCTCTCCCCGCAGCCAGTCATAAATTACCGCGACACTTTCATTCCCCAGAAACACTCCCTGAAGCCTTCCATATGGACAAACGGCAACACAGACCTGTTCTCTGAGGTAGGCAAACACAAAATAAAACAATCCTGTGAATACCAGTAACGAGACAAATCCGGCCAGATTTTCTGTTGGTGGTTGTGAAATGATCTCTGCTGTTTTCTCTGTCCCCAACAGATATGCCATAAAGGTGTGGGATATTATCAGGGCTATCAGAATAAAAACGATGTGTTTTAACGATTTCTTAAATATTTTTTCGGTAGTCCAGGGTCCCCGGTCCAGTTTGCGTTGACGGGCCAGATCTCCTTCAATAAGGTATTCGATCTTCCGAAATACCATTTCCATAAAAATGGTCTGGGGGCAAGCCCACCCACACCATACACGACCATAAATCACTGTAAACAATACAATAAAAATCACCATAGTGATCATCATCAGGGCAACGATATGAAAATCCTGAGGCCACAAATGTATTCCGAACAGGATGAATTTCCGCTCAAAAACATTGATCAACAGTAAGGGATTGCCATGTATCCTTAGAAAAGGTCCTGTTATCAGAAAAAGCAGCAATATAGCAGCTACGATTGCCCTCCAGGTATGAAAGGTTCCCTTTGGTTTTTTCGGGTAAACCCAGATACGTTTTCCTTTTTCATCAACCGTTGCGATTGAATTGCGGAACTTATCATCCAGTTGGTATAACTCATCCATAACCTCAATTAAAAAAATCCTTCTGAAGATTCATAATTCGAACATCACATATTTACGTTTATTGAATCGACTGCAGGAATTGTATTTACAGAATTTCCGGTGTCTGCAGGTAACGGAATTACAGATTTCAGTGAATCCGTTTCCAGAGAATCGGTTGAAACCGTCTGTGTATCACGGATATATTCCGTTCCTTCCGGAGCTTTTTGATTCGGAGGATTTGTACCTTCAAGGGTATAGATGTAACTGGCAACATCACGCATATTTGCAGGACTGAGTTTGCTTTGCCAGGAAATCATTCCTTTTTCCGGCACTCCGTACTTAATGGTTTTAAAAATATCATTTATCGACCCACCATGTATCCAGTAGGTATCTGTAAAGTTCGGCCCTATCAATCCCTGTCCCTGATCTCCGTGGCAGGCTTTACACTCCCGAAGAAATATTTCTTTACCTTTTTCGATATCCTCAGGAGCATTGGTAAAGGTGACTGTATTTTCATCAATACTGTTTTCAGCCAGTTTCATCCGTTCTTCCATCACTATTCTGGCTTCTTTGACAGCATCATCATATTCTTCATACATAAGCGGATAGACATCAAAGACATGGTATACAAGCATATAAATGATGCCCCACACAATCGTAATATAAAATAATGCTTTCCACCAGGGAGGCAGATGATTGTCCAGCTCTCGTATGCCGTCATAATTGTGATCCAGCATTATGGATTCTTCTTCCTCGACCGGAACAGCATCAGTTGCAGTACGGGTGATTTTCTTCAGCCATCCTTCCTCCTCCTTCTCTTCCAGTTCGGCTGCTGCTTTTCCTTCGGCTTTTTTCCTGTCTTCCTTTATGACCATTTTTAAAATATTGATCATATACAGGGCAACGATCAATACCAGGATAGCAACGATCAACACCAACACCATCACGATGATCAGCAATGTCTGAGTATTTATACCTGAATCAGGAGTTGATTGGGTTGTCTGAGAGAATCCTGCCATCGGGAAAAAGACAATCCCCATAATCAGGAACAGTTTATAGATCACATTATATATCTTATTCATTTTTAGCATGATATTAGCTGTTTAAATCGTCTGAACCATTGTTTGAACCCACTACATCTTCACCATCAAACGGCATACTTTTCATTTTCCGGATGTGATTTTTATCAAGGGTAAAAACCCGGATCGTAACCACCACAAAAAAGACAAAAAATATACACAGTGAGATGATCGGCCATATCTCTACCTGGTAAATCTGTTCGAAGTAATGTTTAAACATGATCTTAGGGCTTTTCTGTTTTTTTCTCAATAATTTCCTTCACTTTTATATCCGTTCCCAACCGTTGCAGGTAGGCGATCAAGGCAATGATCTCAAGATCAGGATCTGCTTCTATTTTCTCATTTTTCAATCGTAGAATGATCTCATTAGCCTGTTTCTCCAGATCATCAGGTGCTTTCTCTTCATACCCTTCTTCATACGGCACTCCAAGTGTGCGCATAGCACTGATTTTATCTTTTATAGAGGCTTTATCATACCCATTTTCATATAGCCAGGGATAACGAGGCATCAGAGACCCCTCTGATGTAGCTGTAGGATCCTGCATATGCATAAAATGCCAGGAATCGGGATATTTCCCGCCTACCCTGTGCAGATCCGGCCCGGTACGTTTTGATCCCCAGAGGAACGGGTGATCATAGACAAACTCACCAGCTTTGGAGTATTCGCCATACCGCTCAGTTTCCCACCGTATCGGACGCACCATCTGTGAATGGCAGGCGTTACAGCCTTCCCTGATGTAAATATCGCGTCCGGTAAGCTCCAGTGGTGTATAAGGCTTCACACTTTCAATGGTTGGCACATTTGACTTAATCAAAAACGTCGGAACCATCTCAACGATACCGCCTATGAGAATAGCGACCAATGACAATACTGTAAAAAGAACTGGTTTTCTTTCCAGCACATGATGCCAGTATCCGGTATTTTTAACAACTTTCTTTTCAAGAGCAGGTGCTTCGGCTTCTTCGTTGGCCATGAATTTCCCGGCAGCTGCTGTTTTTAAAAGGTTATACCCCATCATTAAAGCTCCGATCCAGTACAAGAATCCACCTATCGCCCTAAATATATACATTGGTACGATTTGAGTAACTGTTTTAAGGAAATTGCTGTATTCCAGTATTCCGTCAGGTGTAAATTGTCTCCACATCAGGCTTTGAACAAAAAACGCTGCGTAGAGGGGAAGCGCATAGAAAACGATTCCCAATGAACCGATCCAGAAATGGGTATTGGCCAATTTGGTTGAATATAATTTTGTGTTCCACATCTTTGGGATAAGCCAGTACAGAATCCCGAATGTCAGAAAACCGTTCCAGCCAAGTCCGCCGATATGCACATGGGCAATAATGTAATCGGTGAAGTGAGCAACAGCATTAAAATTCTTTAACGATAACATTGGTCCTTCAAA
>JBNKDZ010000654.1:0-3637 GCA_050288525.1 Cyclobacteriaceae bacterium | reverse complement strand
TTTCTTCTTTTACCAATTTGCCCGGACTGGAATAAATGGATATTGATTGTGCCTTATTATCAGGAAAATCGAAATTCAATATCTCACTTGTCGGGTTAGGGAAAACAGATATGGTATTAAAATTAGTCTGATCTGTATTAAGACCAAGTATGGAGCCTGACCCTCTCAAAGGATGCGGATATGTATAAGGGGTATATCCCGGGCGCTGGATATTTACAAAATAATCCCGGTCTTTCACCAGTGAAGCTGAAGACAGGTTGGCGACCTGTTCAATCAAAGCTCCTTTATAATAATTGTCCCATATATGCAGTTCTCTTATCTGGTCCAGGTCCGGATTTTCATTAACAAGTGCTATGACGTTTTCTGCATAATTAATGCCTTGTATTATCGTGTTGTCAAAAACCACCCCATCGCCACCGCGTATATAAATAGCAGACCAGCATGATGTATTTGCATTATCAATCGTGTTGCCATATATTTCATAGCTGCGGCTTCCGCGTGGCCAATAATATTTTTGACCATGTGCATCAATGGCTTGCACTTCGCCCGCATTATCTTCTATCAGATTGTGTCTGAAAACATAACGAGATCCATTATTTGAGGCGATCGCATGCCGATTTCCGATGAAATAGCAATCTTCAACAAAAACAGCATTCTCATCACCAAGAACAAATGGTCTTTCCCATGCTTCATCACCTTCATCGTATTCACCTCCCATAACAGTAACTCCATATCCCAGGCTTCCACCATTGGTACGGTAAATATTGATAAAACGACAATTATCAATGACACCTCTTGAATCTCCGCTAACGCTAATGGCAGATACCCCCAGACTTTCAAATTCCATGTCTGATATTCTGAAATCCCGGCATCCGTAGCGCAGATAAATACCTTCATCCATTAAAGTAGAATTAGCTGATTGATCTCCGATGATCTTAATATGGGAGATCCGGAAAGGCAATCCATTTGAACCGTTGATGTAGAAAAATGGTGACGTAGAATCGTTGGTTTTCTGCAGTATGGTTTTGTCCGAACCGGCACCCCTGATATAAACTCCGGCGTCTAATGCAACTTGTTCGTTAAATATGAAAGTGCCGGCCGGAAGCTGGATAATATCTCCAGGATTTGCACCGGCTAAAGCAGTACGGATATCACCCGGCGAACCGCTGGCAGCATGGATTACCACGCCATTTTCCCAGTCAGGAATGGATGTTTGAGCATATCCTCTAAACAGAATCATACTCAGGATAAGAAGCCCTAAAAATGAGAACAGACGTTTTTTTATGTTTGTTGTAATCATTATAGTTATTATGTTGTAGTTATCTATTCAATGATAAACTTTGCATGATAGTTTTTTTGTATTCCTTTTATCACCAGGAAATACATTCCCTTTTCCAATCCGGAAATGTTTACAGAATTGTCCGTATACTTTTCTTCCTTTACCAGTTTTCCTAAACCGGAATAAATTGAAACTGTTTGAGCCTGATTATCAGAGAGATTGAAATTCATAACATCGTTTGCCGGATTTGGAAAAACAGATATGGTATTGGTTAAATCGCCTTGCTCAACAGAAAGTATGCCTTCACCAACAGTAACGATATTTGAAGGGTCCGACTCTCCGCCTGCTTCTCCGCCATTTTCTCCTCCCAGATAGTTCAGAGCCCGAACATAGTAGTGGTATTGCCCGTCAACAGGCACATTATCGGTATAGGATGTTTCGGATACTGTTGCGATGCGTTTATAGTTCCTGCCATTTACACTGCGGCAGATGATAAAGTCTACCTGATTTGTTGAGTTATTTGTCCAGGTTAGTTTTACTTCAGTATCATTTTTGGAGGCAGAAAGACCCGATGGTGCTTCTTCCGGGTATAAAATAGTCCAGAAGCGTACTTCTGCCGGCGAACGTCTTGTATTTCCGGGCATCAGATCACCTCCATAACAGGGCCAGTCCAGATCTCCGAACCATTCCGGCTTCTCAGACAGATAGTAGGAATTGGGTATGTTGTGATTGCTAATAGAAGGGTCCCAGGAAATGCCTTCATTGTTGTAATTTACATAGTTGCCATGGAGAACAGATGCAGACATTCCGGCACCTATTCCATTATTAGCGCCTCCCAAAACCATCTTTACAGGGGGTAGTTCGTTGCCAATGATATAGTTTATACCTGTGTCACTCCATCCATTTATACCGGTCAGAGTAGTTCGGTTTCGCAGTACAGTGTTCCAGTTTTTCAAATAGCCGGCTGCGCCATCAAAACGAATATATTCCACACAATTACCTTCAATCAGGATGGACTCTCCAAAGCCATGGTGCAGCTCCATGTCACCTATAATAGCTGACCTTTGCATAGGAACGCCATCCCACATCCCTGATGACATGTTGTATCCGAATACATTACCACCGATAATATCTGTTGTTGGCATGGCGTGGCGATAATTGTGAAATACATTATTTTCAACTAATGATTCACTGGTTCCGTTAACGACCATTACACCATAAGCACCAAAACCGGTTGTCCGGGCAAGGATTTCCTCAACAGTATAATGAAAATAGCTGTCCCTGACCTCACACTGGAAGCAACCATTCAGTTGTACCTCGTAGCTATAGCCCTCGGTTTCTATATTTTTTACCCAACAGCGTGAGACACCCGACAATCTGATTTTTGTTGTGCCGTTAGAGCCCCCTTCGGGTCGTTCGATACGGATCTTCAGATCTTCGATGCCGAAGCCTTCAACCAGATCTTCAAAACGCGACACCTTACTTTCATCTGTGTAATCACCGTACAGTACACCTGAAAGGGTTATTAAATTTGCGTTGACCTGTTCAACCTCCGCAATTTGTTCTCCCCCATCCTGTCGCTCCAAAAATAAGAGGTCTCCGGCAAAAATCCCCTGAGCTGATGTCACCTGAAATTCACTGGAACCTGATGAGGCCTGAGCGGCAAAGGTAGTCATCTCAACGCTCCCATTGCCCCTGATCCAAAAAGTGTTGTTGTCATGCTGGCTAAGGATCAAGGTTTTTGAAGGACCTGCTCCCCGGATAACAATTCCCTTATTGATGGTGATGGTACTCCTTACAAGAAACGTACCTTCAGGAATAAACAGTATATGACCGGGGGTTGTCGCATTTATGGCCTCTCTGAAGATATCTGTATTATCCGTCACGCCATCTCCTACGGCACCAAAATCTGTTACTATATTATATTGCTCTGGATATTCAGGTATTTCTCCTGGCACTCCGGCACTTCTCCAATCAATAATTGCAGAAGCTGGAAGTATTTCTGATGTTTGTGAGTATCCTCCAAAAGAAAGTATTATAAGAAGTCCTAATAGGAACTGACGTTTTTTTATGTTTGTTGTAATCATTATAGTTATTATGTTGTAGTAATCTATTCAATGATAAATTTTGCATGATAGCTTTTTCGTATTCCTTTTATCACCAGGAAATACATTCCTTTTTCCAACCCGGAAATGCTTACTGAATTGCCCTTATACTTTTCTTCTTTTACCAATTTGCCCGGACTGGAATAAATGGATATTGATTGTGCCTTATTATCAGGAAAATCGAAATTCAATATCTCACTTGTCGGGTTAGGGAAAACAGATATGGTATTAAAATTAGTCTGATCTGTATTAA
>JBNKDZ010000653.1:0-7213 GCA_050288525.1 Cyclobacteriaceae bacterium | reverse complement strand
TAATTAATTTTTACATTTGCATAAATATATTTCAAATAAACTTTAATGATATGAGAAAATCCAAATTGTTAAGGATATCCGATATCCTGGTTAAGTTTTTTGCCGGAATAGTAGTACTGATAATGCTTTCACTACTTTTTATCCTGGTTCATTCTTCTATAAAACCGGAACACTATGCCAATTTTATTATTAGTCAGAGAGGTGAGCTTACTTACTTACCTGTTCCTGATCCGATGGAGATCATTAAAAACCCTGGTGAAAACAATACGCCTATTATATTTTTCCAGTATTTGGATTTTTCTTCAAGGTTTATGTACATTTTAAGCAATATATTTGTTTTACTGATTGTCTTATTGATATTGATTGAATTGAAACGGACAATATCCGGGATTAAAAAGTACACATCCTTTTTTGTGAATACTTCAAGACATTTCAAAAGAATCTCCTTTTTACTTTCCGGCCTCCTGATATTTAATCTTTTATACGATATTTTCGGGGGTTCTTTTTCAATGACTTTTCAAGAAAGTCCGAATAATTATCAGTGTTTTGAACATATTATTCATCATTTTAATATTAATAATTATGTAACTATCATTATTTTTCTTACGATGGCTTTTATAGTTACAGCTATTTTTAAGGAAGGCGAGAAATTAAAAAATGAAAACGAATTAACAATTTAATTATGGCAATATATGTTAATTTAAATGTAATGATGGCCAAAAGGAATATTTCATTAAACGAATTATCAGAAAAAGTCGATATTAGTTTGGCCAATCTGTCAATACTTAAGAATAATAAAGCCAGAGCCGTTCGCTTTTCTACATTAGAATCGATATGTAAGGTACTTGATTGCCAGCCGGGAGATATTCTGGAATATAAAAAGGAATAACCATCATGACAAAAGAAAAATTCTCCATAAGAAGCAGGATCCGAAGCTTCAAATATGCTTTTAACGGGATAATCATTATGTTACGTGACGATCATAATGGTAGAATTCATCTGTTTGCAGCTGCTTGTGCTATTGTGGCTGGTTATTTTTTTAAAATATCAGTGTATGAATGGTTGGCGATTGTATTGGCAATTGGAATGGTGATCTCTCTTGAAATTGTAAATTCCTCTGTAGAAAAACTGGCCGACTTTGTTTCTCCTGACAAACATGAGGTTATCAAGCGGGTTAAAGATCTGTCTTCTGCAGCAGTACTGGTTGGTGCAATTGCTGCTTTTGTTATTGGTTTATTAATTTTTATTCCTAAAATTCTTGCGCTATGCTAAAAGCTCTTAAAGATAAGAACAGGATACGTGAAACTGTTTTTATCGGTGTTATGTCAGTGTTATGCATCAGTTTTTCTTTTTTCAGGATATCCTATACCGGCACAAAGATCTTTATGTTCCTGAACTGGAATCTGTTCCTGGCACTTATTCCATGGCTGTTGACAAGCTTTGTCATTACCCATCCCAAGATTCGTAAAAAGAAATTTACAATTTTCATTTTAATGATGTTCTGGCTGTTGTTTTTCCCTAATGCTCCGTACATCCTTACCGATCTGTTCCATTTGAGGTTTATACAATCCATGCCCATATGGTTTGATATGATATTGATTTTATCATTCGCCTGGACGGGACTTCTATCCGGTTTGTTAAGTCTCTGGGATATTGAAAAAATATTGAGACAATTCATGAACAGGGTATTTGTAACTATTATCTCTGCCTCTCTGTTATTCCTGGGAAGTTTTGGCATTTATATCGGCCGATATCTTCGATGGAACAGTTGGGACATTATTTCCGAACCTTTCAGACTTATCTACGATATCGGCGACCGGTTTATAAATCCGTTTAATCATCCCAGAACATGGGGTATGACTATTTTCCTGGGCATTTTCCTGAATATGATTTACTGGTCGTTCCGTTTGATCCGTAAAAGGACTGATTGATTGGTCAGATCCACAATCGCTCTGTTTTTGTTCGTATCTTTGTTTACCTCCGTAAAATACATTTATTTTATGTCTGCTTGAATATTCGCTAACTAAACCTGATAAAAATGAAAAGAGGATTTCTAATTGTGTTGATGTTTGCATTGATACAGACCTCCTGTGACCGTAAAGTCAATAAAAACGAATTTTATACCTGGGCGTCTACGCCTCCAATGGGATGGAACAGTTGGGATTGCTACGGGCCAACCGTTACTGAAGCAGAAGTTAAAGCCAACGCTGACTACATGGCTGAACACCTCAAACAGCACGGATGGGAATACATTGTGGTAGATATCCGTTGGTACATCGAAAACGACAAATCACACGGGTATAACGAAAAAGATGCCATATATGTGATGGATGAAAACGGAAGGCTTTTACCTGCCGAGAACAGATTCCCTTCAGCTGCCGGAGGTAAAGGATTTAAACCCCTTGCTGATTATATTCATGACAAAGGATTGAAATTTGGTATTCATATCATGCGGGGAATACCAAAAATCGCCGTAGAAAAGAACACCCCTGTCTTAGGCAGCAACGTTTCTGCAAAAGACATCTACAATACCGACACACTCTGTACATGGCTTGGTGATATGTATACAGTAGATGCCACAAAAGAAGGTGCCCAGGAGTATTACAACTCCTTAATCGACCTCTATGCCTCCTGGGGTGTCGATTTCCTTAAGATTGACGACCTGTCAAGACCATACCATCAACCTGAGATTGAAATGATACGAAAAGCCATCGACCGTTGTGGCCGTCCGATTGTGTTAAGCACCTCTCCCGGTGAAACACCTATAACAAAAGGAGCGCATGTCAGTACCCATGCCAATATGTGGCGTATCATTGACGATTTCTGGGATAACTGGTCTCAGTTAAATGAGCATTTTGCCCTTTTTGAAAAATGGGTCCCCTATATGGGCCCCGGACACTGGCCTGATGGTGATATGCTGCCTCTTGGAAGGATCGGCATCAGAGCGGAGCGCGGCGATAACCGAATGAGCCTTTTCACTAAAGACGAGCAATATACGCTGATGTCACTGTTTGCCATTTGCCGCTCTCCGTTGATGTTTGGAGGTAACCTACCTGATAATGACCCATTTACCTTAGAGTTGATCACCAATGATGAAGTGCTGGACATTTTGAAGTACAGCACCAACAACCGCTTATTGGTAAATACATCCGATACGAAGATCTGGATTGCGGATGATTCCAACAGTGATGACAAATATGCTGCCATGTTTTTTGTTTCCGATCAGCAACCTATTGATGAATCACTGGCCTTATACAGCAGTGAGCTCATAACATACAAACAAGGAGAACAAAGCACAGATATCAAGGTACAGTTTGGGGATTCAAAAAAATTATTCCTGGTAGTGAGCGATGGTGGAGATGGTAGTCACTGGGACCATGCTGATTGGGTAGAACCGGTTATTTCCGGCAAGAACGGCACGTTAAAGCTCACAGAGCTTCCCTGGACAAAGGCTACTGCCGGATGGGGCAATGTACAACTCAATAAAAGTATTGGTGAAATTCCTATCGTTGTAGAAGATGTGAAATACGACGAAGGGATCGGAACACATTCCAACTCGATCATTGAATTCGACATTCCCGAAGGATACGACACCTTCACAGCCAAAGCAGGTCTTGACAGAGAATGCACAGGGCATCCGGAAGGCGCGACTGTTCGGTTCCATATCTTCACCCAATATCCGGCAGAAACAGGCCCCAAAGATGCTGCTGACATCAGCCTGTCGTTTGATCAGCTTGGGCTGGAAGGTAACTTTACAGTCCGCGATCTGTGGACAAAAGAAGATCTGGGCTCATATTCAGATAGCATATCACTTAATATCCGGAATCATGGTGCCCGTTTGATAAAAATCAGTCGTTCTAAATAAGATTTTCCAAAGTTAAACGGTAAGAGCAATTCTTATCGTTTAGCTTTTACAATACATGCGTATCATTATGAATATGTGATGTTTATGGATTGTACTTGCAGGTTTTATATCCCTATACATTTCCATGCAATCGTTGTTGTACCTTTTTTTTGTATGTTCGGCCAATCGGGAGAGCCGTATCTTGAATTCGCACTTTATAATAATCAAAACCGGTAACCTTTTCCAGATTTACCACAAATGAACGATGAATACGCAGGAACGTATCAGGTAATTTCTTTTCGATCACCGATATCTTTTCTGTACTGATAATTTCATCTTTTGAAATGGTTCTTATCTTTATAAAATCTGTTAAACTTTCAATGTAACATAAATCTTCATAGGCTATCCGGACCGGCTTGCGCTTTGATGTAATCTGTAAAAACGGCTGTTTCAGTTTGGACATATTTTCCCTGAGATGTAACACTTCTGACTGATTATTGACCAGTTGTATGGTAATGAGGATAGCAGAAGTGACAAATACGATGAGATACATAACAACAGCCAGCAATAATGTGTCGGACGCATTTGAGCTCATATCACTGAAATTATACTTCAATAAGCATGTAAATGTAAAGATCAGCACCCCCATTTCGAGAAAAAGTGATAGGATGAATGTATATGCCATATAAAGAAAAAACCGGAGGTATCTTTTTTGTAAAAGGAATTTTGGCACCAGGTAATAATTAAAAAAATACGAAGTCGCTATGATTACCGGAAGCAACAGGCTGATAAAATAAAATGCATTAACCGAATCAACCCAGGATCTTCCAAACAAAATAGTGAGCAGAATAACTACCAGGATCCAGTATAAAACATGTACATAAAATTTATTAATTTTCATTATCATAAATTCGTTTTCAGCAATATGAAAAATCCTCTCAAATGTTATCAGAAAAATCCATTTACCAAAATAAAGCCCGTAAATGACAGTTTCAGCCCCCTTTATGACGTTGTTACAATCGGCTTTTCATTCGAAATTTGAATATATTTTCAAACAAAACTTATTGATTATGAAAACGTTATTTTTAAACAATCCGTTATTTATGGGAATTCTCACATTATTGTTAATAACTATGGTTTCATGGTTTGTTTACCATATTATTTCAATAAAGGGAAATCCGGATCTTCTGAAAAGCAAACTAAAAAGTACCACATCCATCGGACTTTTCGCTCTGATTGTGGGGGTATTTCATCAATTAATTTCATGGTACTCCATGATTGCAGCGATTGAAGAAGCTGCAGACATCACGCCGGGCATGGTGATATCTGCAATAAAAATCTCCATGGTGCCACTGATCTATGGAGTTGCCATCTATTTACTATCCTTAGTTTTATGGGCAGCATCCGGAATTATTTTCAGGGATAAACCATCAAACTGATACATTTTTCATTTTAAATTAGAAATCCATGAAGAACCTAAATCTTATATTGCTTATTCTTATTATTCCAATCAATAACCTGCTGGCCTGCACCATATTCACTGCTTCTTCTGAAAGTACTGTTCTTGCAGGCAATAGTGAAGATATGTGTACCACTAATACTGAGATATGCTTTATTCCGGATTCTCAAGAGGCTTTTGGGAGGGTCATGTGGGGATTTAAGGGAGATGAAAATTTTCAGGGAGGCATGAACCGGTTCGGTTTGTTCTTTGACGGTGCCGGCACCCCTCCTGTTGAAATGTCCGGATGGGATATGCCGGAATACGGGAATCGGTATATTTTTGAAGTTGCGCTTGAAAAATGTAAAAACGTTCAGGAAGCTGTTAGCTTTTTAAAACAGTATTCATTCCCTTATCTGAAATTTTGCCATATACTGATGGCGGATGCTACAGGAGATGCTGTAATTGTGGAATGGGGAAATAACAAGTTGAATTTTATAACAAAAGAAAAGGATAATTTTCTCATTGCCACAAATTTTAATCTTACAGAAACCACAGATCCTGAAGAAGAATGTTTCAGGTACAAGACTGCAAAAGATATGCTGAGCAACTCAGATCCTTCGGTGAATTTGTTTGAAAACATATTTTCCTTAACTCATGTGGAAGGTAAGTTTCCTACTGTTTATTCAAACATTTGTGACCTGAAAAATCAAAAGGTTTATCTGTACAACTTTCACAACTATCGTTTTAGCAAGGAGTTTGACTTAAACGAAGAATTGAAGAAAGGCGAAAACCGGTATATGATCCGTTCTTTTTTCCCTGTTTCAACTTCCGAAAGCATGTTCAGGATGATGAACGATTGTATTGATAATTTTGAAAACCTTCTGGAGCATCAGATCACCTTCAGGGTTGTCTTCAAAGAAACTCCTCAAAACGAGGTTTTTTATATCCGGGGAGGCGCAAAAGTATTAGGAATTTGGGACAGTCCGGGTATAGAGCTTATAAAAACCGGCAAAAACACCTTTGAAAAGACTTTTTCCTTTAAATCAGGTAAGCTTTTTGACTTCTCGATCTCTTCCAAAGAAGATCGTTATACCCTATTCAGTGAAAACCGGAAACCGATAAATGAGATTACTGTTGAAGTAAAAGAAGATGAGCTGATCCTGATAAATGTGGAATCCTGGGAGAAGAAAGAATGATTCATTTTAAAGACAAGAATCAACCTCCTTTTTCCTTGTTCCTCCAAAAAAAACAAGGCCCGGAACGATATAGAGACAAGAAACGTTCCGGGCTGTTCATAAAATTAAGCACATCAAAAACAAGATATACTGGGATACAAATGTTATTTTTATTTCTTATACAGTTAATTCTTCTGTAAGTACCTTAACCTGACCTGCTGTGTCAATCATTTCTTCCAGATCTTCAAAGGATACCGGTTTCCGGTTGTAATGTTCAATAGAGCAGATCTCCTGGAAGGCATCCATCTTTTTAATTTTTTCTCCTAGTTCTCCGACATCTTTCAATCTGCTGATCTCATCTACCATATCGCCAAGCACGTGACTTTCGGGCATGGTTCCGTGACGCATCAGGGTGCCTACCAGGTTGTTCTCGATCGACATGGCGATGATGTTATAGATGATCTCAGGGTTAAACTTTCGCTTGGTCCCTCCGACCATCTTTTTTGAAGTCTCAAAATATTTGTTTCCATTCGCGACAAATATTTCCCAATCCTGAATTGCTTTATTTTGTATCATGGTAAAATTAGTTATGGTATCAAATGTTATTTCCATTAATCAGGCAGAGATCCTCCTGTTTCTGACAATCAGATTACCTGTATTATTTCTTAAATATCCGTTGTATACTTCCTCTTCAGAGAGTGCTCTTTTCTGTGTAACGGATGTTTGTCTGACCCAACTGAGCAGATTATCCAC
>JBNKDZ010000652.1:0-3650 GCA_050288525.1 Cyclobacteriaceae bacterium | reverse complement strand
CCACTGGTCCGCCAAAATCTTGAGTTACTCAATAGTCATAAAATTTCAGACAGGAAAGTTGCTGTTGCCCGATTGGGGGGATTAAAGGCAGAGGTAGCTGTTGACAGGCTGATAGCACTTATTGAAGAGGATTCTGTTAAGGATGTAATACGACTCTCAGTAAGCGCTTTAGGCAATATTGGCGATTCGAGGGCAATACCTTCAATCCGAAAAGTAATAGGATTTTCAGATCCTGCTATTAAGAAAGAAGCTGTTTTTGCCTTACTTAAATTTGAAAACGACAGAATTTGGTTAATTTCCAAGGAGTTGTTTTATCAGGAATACACGTGTCGTGAATATCTTCTCAACGCAATGAACAGATCCGTTTTTTGGAGAGAAAGAATATCCGGAGATTCGGATTTTTTTAGTTATATTCTTTCATATGATGATGATAATCAGATAATTAAAATAGCAATCGCAGGATTGTTAGGAAATATGGACCATAAAAAAAGTCAGGAAACATTACTCAGGTTTTTAAATAGTGATGATGATCAATTGCAGATTGAAGCAGCACATTCTTTAGGAAAGATAAAGTGTGAAAATGCTGTTATCGGGTTGAAGGAAATGTTGAAGGATCCGAATACGTTAAAACAATGTGCTGCCGCAGGCGCATTGGCATCGATAGGAGAAGAGGAAGGTTTTATAAAACTGAAAAAATTATTAAGATCAGAAAACGAGCAAATCAGGTGGAATGTACTTAAAGAATTAGGTAAGGAGGGAGGACCACGATCAATGGAGATTCTAAGAGCGTATGTTGATGAAGAGAAAGAGCAACATCTTGTCCGGACTGCCTTACGAATATTGCAAAAAAGTAATTTAAACTAATATTTATCACCTATGAGAAAACCTTTTCACAAGCAATTAATCTCTGCCCTTTTTATCGCAGTTTTTATTTGTCCCGCAATAACATTTGCGGAAAAATTTTATGTTGCTACAGATGGAGCCGACACAAATAACGGTTCTCTGGCCGAACCTTGGCTTACTATTGAGCATGCTTCTTCTATGCTTGTTGCAGGCGATACGGTATTGGTACGCGCCGGGACGTATAATAACAGTTTATGTGTTCAAAGTTCGGGAAATGCTGTTGACGGGTATATAACTTATATGGCGTATCCCGGAGAATTTGTTGTTCTCGATGGAACAGGAGTACCAGAAGGCAATGTTCCATGTGTGGCAGGAATGGATGGTTTTATCAATGTTCCCGGAAGAAGCTATGTACGTATTATCGGATTTCATATAACCGATTATACCACGCATTTTGGCGTATTGATAACCGGACCTGATGCCAGTCATATTGAAATACGTGATTGTACTGTCACCAATGGAAACCTGACAGAATGGGGAGGGCATGCGTTTATTGTTCATGGAGAGATATCTCAGGGAAGAGGCAATATTTCGGATATTATTATTGACGGATGTGAAGTCTACGGAAATGATACACATGGTAATGAACAGATGACTATATACGGAGATGTACACAATTTTCAGGTCACAAACAATATCATTCATGATGGTACAAATATAAACTTTGATATTATCGGTCAACATCTTTACGAAGGTGAAGAATTTGGAATTCCTACCAATGGTTTAATTAAAGGCAATATCACCTATAATTCAGGTGACGGAGATGGGATCTATGTTGATGGAGGAGGTGACCCTACGCTGGAAGATAACATCGTCATTGAAGACAACATAAGCTACAGCAATTCATACTGTGGTATTACGGCCGGGAATGAACATGAGGAGGCAGGTGAAGAGAATGGAGGGATACTGGTTCGACGAAATATTTGCTATGACAATGCCTATTATGGCATTCATATCGGTGCCAGTCTGGATGAAGCAGTGGAAGTACGGAATGTTAAGATGTATAACAATGTTACCTATCACAATAACGAGGGCGAATTTAACATTCATAAGTGTACGAATGTCGATATAAAAAACAATATCTTCTTCAGAAGAGACGATCGAAGATTTAATTATATGCGCGATGATTCATACAATGTTACCATGGATTATAATTGCTGGTACCCCGATGGAGGAGAGATACAATGGGAAGGAACGAACTTTTACAATACGGTTGGGGCATTTCAGGCTGCCTCAGGTCAGGAAGCACACGGACTCATTGTTGACCCTCAGTTTGTGGATGCTGACAATTATGATTTTCATCTACAGGCAGGTTCACAATGCATCAATAAAGGCGTAGATGTCGGAGCTCCATATGAAGGCCCGGCACCGGATATCGGAGTATATGAATTTTCAACTTCTTCTGTTGATGTATCAGGAGTCTCACTTTCTTTGTATACACTTACAATCGACCAGAATCAAACAGCTGCCCTTACAGTCACGGTGATACCAACTTCAGCATCCAATAAAAATGTTACATGGTCTACCAGTAATAGCGCTGTTGCCACGGTAAATCATGCCGGAGTTGTGACAGGTGTCGGACCGGGAACTGCTTATATCATCGTGACAACGGATGATGGAGGATTTAGTTCGCAATGTCAGGTTAATGTAGAGGAAGTCGTGACCTCTGTGGGTATTGAAGATGATAGTACATTTTTCAGCGCCTACCCAAATCCGGCTTTTGATGGCAGGATATTCCTTGAATCTATAGATGGAACATTCAATGTTGTAATAACAGATTTAAAAGGTAAGACGGTATTTAAAAAGAATAATATCTCTCAGCAGCTGGTGTTGTCAAAAAATAAATTATCTCCCGGGATGTATTTAGTCAGGTTCAGCTCATCGAAAAATAATTGTACTTCGAAGCTTGTTGTAGAATAAAAATATGTTGATAAAAAAAATTAACAGGCCGGGTTTTTCAGAGCCTGTTAATTTTTTTGTTTAGTAGTTAAGAGATCAACACAACAACTATTTCGCGTATTTATTAACCTGAAAATCAAAGATATAGATTGCCCGGATGAAATTTTGCTTCCGGTAGTTGCCACCCAGATTTTTCAGGCGTTCATCGTCCATGGTGAAGCCTTTAACACTATATTCATTCAACCTAAACGTAGCCTACTGGCGGAAACGTCGCAATTTTTGAACTAATTCGATACCCCAAGACAATAATCCAAAATGAATTCCGACGAAAGTAATTGTCTTATTGCAAAATTCAGCGTATCAGATCTCTTGTTTCAACAAGAAACTTCTGTCAAATAAGGAGCAACCTTAAAAACCGCTCACTGAAATCCATTTAAAAAATTTTCGCTCCACAGGTAACGCTGGTCCGGCCGAAGGATGAAGGAAGTAGTTCTACGACCTGACTTCTAATAAAGCGTCTCGCTCGGTACTTTCAATTTCTCTCCAAATTATTTTTTTATACGAAATTTTCAAATTGCTATCACCGCCAGACAATCTGGATTTGATTCTTAACGGATCTTCATTTTCCCGTTGTTGAAATGGATGTTTTTGTTGGGCTTTAACTCTTTTTGGCTGTTATGCTTATTGATGCTTCCGGGCGGCCCCTGTGAGATGTTAGGTCTTAGGACCGCTGCGCTCATCCAAAGACCAGTATGGAGATCAGTAGGGGTCAAGAGAGTTATTTCAGCTCCTGATGACAATGTTAAAATATAAATGTTTCATATTAAATTGTAAAATATATCTTTTGT